>NZ_JAIUJZ010000113.1:0-11969 GCF_020176775.1 Saccharopolyspora sp. 6M | reverse complement strand
GTCTGGTAGCGCGGCACCGCCGCGGGCCGGCCGCGCCCCGGCGCCCCCCCCCCCCCCGGGGGCGCCCCCCCCCCCCCCCCCCCCCCCCCCCCCCCCCGGTGCGTTCGGGGTGCCGGGTTCGGGCCGCTGCGGTCGGCGTGACGCGGTCGCGGCGTCGTGCGCTGCGGGATCGGGCGGGTACCGTGACCGCACCGCACCGCGCGTCGCGGCCGGTTCCGGGACCGCGGGCCGGGTGCAGAGCAGCACCCGGGCACGAGCGACGGAGGAACCGTGCGGGAGCTGCCCAGGGGCGCCGACATCAGCAAGGCCAGCGCGGCCCGGATCTACGACTACGGCCTCGGCGGGTCGCACAACTTCGAGGTCGACCGCAAGGTCCTCGACGCGATCAAGGAGATCTTCCCCGCCACGCCGCAGCCCGCCCTCGACAACCGCGCGTTCCTGGCCCGCGCCGTGCGGTACTGCCTGCGGGCCGGGATCCGGCAGTTCCTCGACCTCGGCTCCGGGATGCCGACCGTCGGCAACGTGCACGAGATCGCGCAGCAGGGCGATCCGGAGGCGCGCGTGGTCTACGTGGACCTCGACCCGGTGGCCGTCGCTGCCAGCCGCGCGCTGCTTGCCGAGGACCCGCGCACCACGGTGCTGCACGCCGACATGCGCGAACCGGAGACGATCCTCGGCCACCCGGAGGCGTTGCGGCTGCTGGACCTCGCGGAACCGGTGGCGGTGCTGATGGTCGCGATGACGCACTACCTCACCGACGAGGACGATCCGGCGAGCGCGCTGGCCGCCTACCGGAAGGCGATGCGGCCCGGCTCGTTCCTGGTGTTCTCGCACCTGACCGCGGACGACCACCCGGAGGTGCACCGCACCGCGGAGACGTTCAACGCCGGCGGCTCGGAGCGGCTGGTGCTGCGCTCCAAGGAGGAGATCACCGCGCTGCTGGCGGACTTCGAGTTCGTCGAGCCGGGCCTGGTCCACCCCGCGAACTGGCACCCGGACGGCCCGCTCGCCCCGGACCACGTCCCCTCCGAAGCCGCCTGCTACGCGGCCGTCGCCACCCCGCGGCGCTGACGGGGCCACCCCGCGTGATCGGAAGTCCTTGTGCGACAAGGACAACACGTCCCCGACGTCCGAAATATCCCTTGCCGCTCGGGAGTTCCGGGGCCGATGTGGTGAAAGTGGTGGTGTGGAAGCGCATTCCGGTGACCGTGGTGTGTTCGAACCCCTGTGCCTGTGGCACGGTGGTGTGAACTGCGGAAGCAGGAAGGGACGTGAAGCCCATGCGCAACGTGAACAAGCGCCTCGGTCGGACGGCCACCGTGGCCGCCCTGGTCGCCGGGGCGGCCCTCACCGGCACCGCCGCCTACGCGGACGCCGGGGACGTGACGCCCTGCCAGGCGACGGCGAAGGCCTGCGTGGACCTGTCGTCGAAGCAGGCGTGGCTGCAGGAGAACGGCCAGGGCTTCTACGGGCCGGTGCCGCTGACCTCCGGGAAGGCCGGATCGGAGACCCCCGTCGGGACCTTCCGGGTGCAGTGGAAGGACGCCGACCACCGCAGCGGCGAGTTCGACAACGCGCCGATGCCGAACTCGGTGTTCTTCACCACGACCGGGGTCGCCTTCCACGAGGGCAGCCTCGAACAGGAGTCGAACGGGTGCGTGCACCTGTCCACCACGGCGGCCAAGAAGTTCTTCGACACCCTCAACCCCGGTGACGAGGTCCAGGTCGTGCAGTGATCCAGCAGCACGAGCAGGGGCGGCATCCGCGCGGGTGCCGCCCCGCTTCGCGTCCGGAGGCCCGCACGGGCGCCGTCCCCGGCGGTGCGAAGATGGGCCGGTGACTCGGATCGTGGCGGGAAGTGCGGGCGGCAGGCGGATCGACGTGCCACCGCGCGGGACCAGGCCCACCTCGGACCGGGTCCGCGAGGCCGTGTTCAGCGCGCTCGAAGCGGCCGTGGACCTCGACGGGGCGCGGGTGCTGGACCTCTACGGCGGTTCCGGGGCGCTCGGGTTCGAAGCGCTCTCCCGCGGCGCCGCGCACGCCACGTTCGTCGAAGCGGACCGCCGCGCCGCGCAGATCATCCGGCGCAACGCCGCGGCCCTCGGCTTCCGGCAGGTCGTCGTCGAGCAGGCCAAGGCGGAGACCGCGCTGGCCACCCCGCCCGGCGAGCCCTACGACGTGGTGCTGGCCGACCCGCCCTACGACCTCGACCCGGCCCGGCTGGCCCAGGTGCTGGCCGCGCTGGCCACCGGGGGCTGGACCGCGCCCGGCGGGCTCGTCGTGCTGGAGCAGTCCACCCGCAGCGGCGATCCGGCCTGGCCGGCCCCGCTGGTCGCCGACCGCACCCGCCGCTACGGCGACACCGCGGTGCACTGGGCCTTCCTGGAGGACGAGCGGGCCTTCCCGGCGGACGAGCAGAGCTTTCCGGAGGACGAGCGGGCTTTCCCGGCGGATCGCGGGTCCCAGTAGGACGGCCGGACGGTCCCGGAAGCCGGGCAGCAGCCCGGATCGGGCACGTCCGATCGAGCGGTGACCCGTGCCACGTCCGGCCTGAGCGGGCCGCGGCCCGGTGCTAACGTCCGGCCTCATGAGACGTGCCGTGTGTCCTGGCTCCTACGACCCGGCCACCAACGGCCATCTCGACATCATCGAGCGGTCCGCGGGCCTGTTCGACGAGGTGGTCGTCGCGGTCTTGGTGAACAAGAGCAAGCGCAGCCTGTTCACCGTGGAGGAGCGGCTGGACATGCTCCGCGAGGTCACCGAGCCGTGGCCGAACGTGCGGATCGACTCCTGGCACGGCCTGCTGGTGGACTACTGCCGGGAGAACGAGATCTCGGCGATCGTCAAGGGCCTGCGCGCGGTCAGCGACTTCGACTACGAGCTGCAGATGGCGCAGATGAACCAACGGCTGTCCGGGGTGGAGACCCTGTTCATGTCGACGAACCCGCTCTACAGCTTCCTGGCCAGCTCGCTGGTCAAGGAGGTCGCGACCTACGGCGGCGACGTGGCGAGCCTGGTCCCGCCGAAGATCGAGCAGCGGCTGGTGGACCGCGTCGCCGAGCGCAACGCCGAGCACTCCTGACGCTCACCCGGTGAGGTCGAGCTTCATCCCCACGTGGCTGCGCTCGAAGCCCAGCCGCTCGTAGAACCGGTGCGCCCGCTCCCGCGAGTTGCTGCTGGTGAGCTGCAGGATCCGGGCGCCCCGCCCGCGCGCCTGCGCCACCGCCCAGCGCACCATCTCCCCGCCGAGCCCGTTCCCGCGCTCGTCCGCCCGCACCCGCACCGCCTCCAGCTGGGCCCGGGTCGCGCCCGCGTGCGAGAGACCCGGGATGAACGTGAGCTGCAGCGTGCCCACGATCTCGCCGTCCCGGTCGGCGACGGCGAGCAGCTGGTTCGGGTCGGCCTCGATCGCCGCGAACGCCGCCGCGTACGCCGGATCGCCGGGCTTCTCCCGCAGCCGCCCCAGCGGATCGTCGGCGAGCAGGTCCACGATCGCGGACAGGTCGGCTTCGGCGGCGCTGCGGAGAACGGGAGATGTCATGATCCGACCGTAGGACCACGTGCGGGTGAACTGTGCGTCCACCCGGCTTCGTGTTCACGACAAGCCACCAGCTGATCATGGCCGCGGGTTAGCGTCCGGGCATGAAGATCTCGTCGAAAGCCATGAACGTCCTGCTGGCCGGTGTGCTCGCCGTCGCGGGCCTGTTCGGCGTCTCGGTGACCGCGCTGTCCGCCGACCCGGTCGGCCCCCAGACCCACCACGTCGCCGCGGCCGAGTGCGGCGACACCTCCGGGTTCGACGCGGTGAAGCTCTCCGCGCTGCCCGCCGAGGCCGCCGAGACCGTCGACCTGATCAAGGCCGGTGGCCCGTACCCGTACCCGCAGGACGGCGGCACGTTCAGCAACCGCGAGGGCATCCTCCCGGACTGCGCGAGCGGCTACTACAAGGAGTACACCGTCGAGACCCCCGGCAGCGACGACCGCGGTGCGCGCCGGTTCGTCGTCGGGGAGAACGGTGAGTTCTTCTACACCGACGACCACTACGAGAGCTTCTCCATCACCGACATCAACGGCTGACCTCCCGGCCGCCGCGCGGGCCGCTCGTCCTCCGGGGCGGGCGGCCCGTTCGCGTCCGGGCGGCGTGAAACGGGACACGCGCGGCGAGGTTCCCCACTTCGGGCGAGCCTCGGCGGCACACTGGTGATCGGCCGACCCGTGATCCCCGGGGCCGGGGTCTGGTGTCATGCTTGCCGCTCCGGGCGGCTACGACGGCAGGGAGATCGAGGTGTACCGGGTTTTCGAGGCGTTGGACGAGCTCGTCACGATCGTGGAGGAGGCGCGCGGGGTACCGATGACCTCGGGCTGCGTCGTTCCCCGCGGCGACGTGCTGGAGCTGCTCGACGACGTGCGGGACGCGCTCCCGCAGGAGCTCGACGACGCCCAGGACGTGCTCGACCACCGCGACGACGTGGTGTCCAAGGCGGAGGCGCAGTCCGGGAAGGCGATAGGGGACGCCAGGTCCGAAGCGGACCGCACCCTGTCCTCCGCGCGCGCCGAGGCCGAGCAGCTCGTCGCCGACGCCCAGGAGCAGGCCGACCAGCTCATCGCCGACGCCCGCGCCCACGCCGAGGAGTCGGTGACCGCGGGCCGCCGCGAGTACGAGGACTACGTGGGCCGCGCCCAGTCCGAGGCCGACCGCATGGTGCAGGCCGGCCGGGCCGCCTACGACCAGTCCGTGCACGAAGGCCGCTCCGAGCAGGCCCGGCTGGTCGCCGACACCGAGGTCGCGCAGGCCGCGCACGCCGAGGCCAGGCGCATCACCGAAGCCGCCCAGGAGGACGCGGAGCGGCTGCGCAGCGAGTGCGACGCCTACGTGGACGCGCGGCTCGCCGACTTCGAGGACCTGCTCAGCCGCACGCTGCGCACCGTGGGCAAGGGCCGCCAGCAGCTGCGCAGCCCGGTCGGCGTCCCGTTCGACTACGAGGAGACCCGGCACGGCGCGCCCGCCTACGAGGAGAACTGACCCGGCGGATCCACCGGTCCGCGCGTGCGACCGGGGTGATTCCGGGTGGTCGCGGCCGTGGCGTACCCTGAACGCGATGGCCGTGCGAGGTCCGTCCGGATGTGCTCCGGTCGCTTGGCCGGTTCCACTCGACGCTCGTCGATCCCGCATTCCGGAGCCTCCCGCTCCGCGGGCGCGGGCCGTGGACCCGGGTCCGGCGCCCGGTACCGGCCGGAGCTCCGCGCGCTGAGCGGTTCCGGCCGCTCGTGCCATCGCGGAACCGCACCTGGCCCGGCAGCACCGACCAGACGCGGTCGTTCAGCCGTCGGCTGGCACCTTGACCCGCCCCTTCGCTTCGACGAGATTCGTGATGTCCCAGAACCGTGATGCAGCAAGTGCCGCCCCGCAGGTCGGCCCGTGGGTGATCGACACCCGCGAGCTCGGCCACCGCGCGGGCAGCAGCCGCAGCTTCAGCCGCAGCGCCCCCGCGCCCGCCGGTTTCGGCCTGGACATGATCGGGGTGCCGGAAGGCGACCCCGTCCAGCTCGACGTGCTGGCGGAGTCGGTGGTGGAAGGGGTGCTGATCTCGGGCACCGCCACGGCGGAGTTCACCGGTGAGTGCGCGCGTTGCCTCGACCAGTTCTCCGAGGAGATCGAGATCGAGCTGCGCGAGCTGTACGCCTACCCGGACAGCACCACCGAGGCGACCACCGACGAGGACGAGGTCAGCCGCGTCGTCGACGAGCTGATCGACCTGGAGCCCGCGGTGCGGGACGCGATGCTGCTGACGATGCCCACGTCCCCGGTGTGCAGCGAGGACTGCGAAGGTCTGTGCACCGGGTGCGGGGTGAAGTGGGCCGAACTCGGCTCCGATCACACCCATGAGACGATGGACCCTCGCTGGGCCGCGCTGCGTGAGCGGTTCGGCGGGAACGAAGAGGAGAACTAGTCGTGGCCGTCCCCAAGCGCAAGATGTCCCGCTCCAACACCCGGCACCGCCGGTCCCAGTGGAAGGCCACCGCGCCGACCCTGGTGCAGTGCTCGAACCGGGCCTGCCGGGAGCAGAAGCTGCCGCACGTCGTCTGCCCGGCCTGCGGCCAGTACGACGGCCGCCAGGTCGTCCAGCCCGCCTGACGCGCGCGGATCGCGGAGTGGGGGGAAAGCAGTCCCGGAACCGCGTTGCGGACCGGGCCCCGTTGCTGTCAGCGCTCGGCGTCGAACTCGACGCCGAGCTGCTCACGCTCGCCCTGACGCACCGCTCCTACGCGTACGAGAACGGTGGTCTGCCGCCGAACGAGCGGCTCGAGTTCCTCGGCGACTCCGTGCTGGGCTTGGTGATCACCGACCGGCTGTACCGGGAGCACCCGGACCTGCCGGAAGGGCAGCTGGCGAAGTTGCGCGCGAGCTTGGTGAACATGCACGCGCTGGCCGGCGTGGCCCGGACCCTCGGTGAGGGCGGGCTCGGCAGGTACCTGCTGCTCGGCCGCGGTGAGGAGCTCACCGGCGGTCGGGACAAGGCGAGCATCCTGGCGGACAGCCTGGAAGCGGTGCTCGGCGCGGTGTACCTGGAGAACGGCATCGAGGTCGCCAGGGACCTGATCTACCGCCTGTTCGGCTCGTTGCTGACCGAGGCGCCGCAGCGCGGTGCCGGGTTGGACTGGAAGACGAGCCTGCAGGAGCTCACCGCGGCCACCGGCCGGGGCGTACCGGAGTACCGGGTGCAGGAACGCGGCCCTGATCATCGCAAGGAGTTCAGCGCGTTCGTGTCCGTGGCGGGCGACACCCTCGGCGAGGGTGACGGCCGGACCAAGAAGGAAGCCGAGCAGAAGGCCGCCGAGGCGGCGTGGCGCTCGTTGTCCGAGCGGGAGCAGAACGCTCAGGACGAGGCCGACCAGTCCGGGGAGGGAACCGGCGGGACGGACGAGTCCGCCGCGAGCGCCCCCGGCGGTTCGGCCCGCGACGGCGATCCGGCGTGATCGTCCTGCGTTAGAGCGAGTGCACTGCCGGTCGAGCGGTGGAACCTCCGGCGGCTCCGGCCGCCGCGGGATCCTCTGCTCGACCGGCTTTTTTCGCGCGCGCCGCGGCCCCCCCACCGACGTTCCGCCGCCGTCGCGCGGCGTTCCCCGGTGGTGCCGAAAGGTGGGCGCGTGCCCGAGTTGCCCGAGGTCGAGGTGGTGCGGCGCGGCGTCGCCGAGCACGTGACCGGACGGACCGTGTCCGCGGTGGACGTCCTGCACCCGCGCGCGGTGCGCAGGCACGTCCCCGGGCCGGAGGACTTCGCCGCCCGGCTGGCCGGGCGCACCGTCCACGGCGTGCGGCGGCGGGGCAAGTACCTGTGGCTGGTGCTGGACGAGGACGCGGCACCGCAGGCCACCGAGTTCGTCGGCACCGCGGACGCGCCCGGCGAGGCCCTGCTGACCCACCTGGGGATGAGCGGGCAGCTGCTGGTGCAACCGGTGGGGACCGCGGACGAGAAGCACCTGCGGGTGCGGTTCGCGTTCGCCGACGGCGGTCCCGAGCTGCGGTTCGTGGACCAGCGCACGTTCGGCGGCCTGGCCCTGGCCGACCAGGTGGAGGTCGGCGGCGTGCTGCTGCCGACGCCGGTGGCGCACATCGCGCCGGACCCGCTGGAGGAGGCGTTCGACGTCGACGCGGTGGTGGCGAAGCTGCGGTCGCGGCGCACCGGGGTGAAGCGGGCGCTGCTGGACCAGAGCCTGGTCTCCGGCGTCGGCAACATCTACGCGGACGAGGCGCTGTGGCGAGCGAAGCTGCACTGGGCGCGGCCCACCGCCACGCTGACCCGCCCGGAGGTCCGGGCGCTGCTCGCGGCCGTCACCGAGGTGATGGGGGAGGCGCTGCAGGTGGGCGGGACCTCCTTCGACGCGTTGTACGTCAACGTCAACGGCGAGTCCGGCTACTTCGACCGGTCGCTCGCCGTGTACGGCCAGGCGGAGCAGCCCTGCCCGCGGTGCGGGGCGGTGGTGCGGCGGGACGCGTTCATGAACCGGTCGTCCTACAGCTGCCCGGTGTGCCAACCGGAACCCCGCAACGCGCACCGGTGACGCGGGCGGGCCCCCGGCTGCTGCGATGAACCGAGGGGCCCTGGACCAGTGCCACGCTCGAGCGGTGTCTCCTGACCCGGGCGTCGGCTACCCGTGCCCGCGCCGTGCGAATCACGCCGGTCGGGCTAGCGGGCGCCGGGGATCTCGCCGGTGGTGGTGACCTGCTCGGCGACGTCCCGGAGCTTGACGTTGCCGTGCTGCGAACTGGTCCGCAGCACGTCGAAGGCCTGGTCCTCGGAGATCTTGTAGCGCTCCATGACGATGCCGATCGCCTCCCCGATGAGCTGCCGGGTGGCGACCGCGGCGTGCAGCTGGGAGTCGACGCGGGCCGAGGAGAAGGCGACCGCGGCGTGCGAGGCCATGATCCAGCCGATCAGCTCGGAGTGTTCGGTGAAGGCGGCGGGCCGCGACGAGTAGAGGTTCAGCGCGCCGAGCTCGTCCTCCTCGGTGTAGAGCAGGAAGCCCATCATGCTGCCGATGCCCAGGTCGCGGGCCTTCGCCGCGTAGCGCGGCCAGTGCGGGGTGCTGGTCATGTCGCTGATGCGATACGCCTGCTCGCGGTGTTGCGCGGCGTCCAGGCACGGGCCTTCGCCGAGGTCGACCTGGATCTGATCGGAACGGGTGACCAGCTCGTGGGTGACCGACAGGGTCTCGGCCCGCCGCCCGCGTCCCGCGCCGTGCAGGGTCAGGATCCCGGCGTGCTCGCAGCCGTCGACCAGCCGCACCGCGTGCTCGCAGATGCGGTCCAAGGTGAGCTGCACGCTGCGCTGCGAGAGCAGGTCCCGCGACATGGTCGCCAACGCGATCGCCAGCTCCTCGGAGCCGTTGGACACGGTCACCTCCCGGTCGGTGGGCGATTTCCCCGGTCGGTACCCGTTCTGGAAGCCGCTGACACCCGCGCGGGAATGCCGCGGGCGGGGTGGGCGTTGTGCGGGGTGGTTGAGCAGCAGCCTCCGGACCCCGCACCGGCGACGTCGTCGCCTCGTCCGAGGGAGCTGCTCATGGCCCTGCACGAACGTTCACAGCTCACCGGCCCCAGCGCCGCGGAGCTCGGTTCCCTCGGCGCGTTCGACCCGCCTTCGGCGGGGGCGTGCGGCGTCTGCGGGCACCACACCTTGACCGCGCACCCGGGCGCGGGTCTCCGCTCCGACGCGGGTGACCGGATGGTGTGCCGGGTCTGCGGTGCGCACCGGGTCGGCTGAGGTGGTCGATGCGGAGCAGCACGGTGCCGTGGGCGGGGACGTCGGCGGTGAGCGGGCCGGTGGTGCCGTCGTTCAGGTTCCGGGCGAGGCGCGCTCCGGCGGGGAGGCCCAGTTCGGCGGGGCCCGTGGTGATGCGGGCCGGGGTGTCGGCCTGGTTGTGGAGGGCGATGGCGGTGCCGTCGAGCAGCGGCTTCACCCACACCTGGTGGTCGCCGCCGCGAACCCGGTGCGCGGCCGCGCCCAGCGGGTCCTGGTCCACGGCGAGCAGTTCGGGATCGGTGAGCAGCGCGCGGTCCGCCTCGGACATCGTGCGGGGATCGTTGCCCGCGATGAGCGGGGCGGCGAACATGGCCCACATGCTCAGGTGGGTGCGCTCCTCGTCGGGGGTGAGCCCGGCGTAGCCGTTCACGCCGTGCACGCCGACCTCCAGCATGTCCGGGTCGTTCCAGCAGCCCGGGCGCACCCGATCTGCCAGTCCACTGTGGACGTCGATGATGTTGCGCACGCCCATCGGATGTTCGTTGCGGTGCCCGGAATCCCACACCGGCTGGATGTCCTCGGTGGTGCGCGCCAGGTGCGCGACCCCGCACCAGTCCTCCGATTCCCCCGGCTCGCCGGGGAAGTTGCTGTTCGGGTTGGTGCTGTAGACGATCGGCCTGCCGGTGGCGGCGAGCGCGTCGCGCATCGCGGTGAACGCGACGCGCACGTTGCGGGTGGAACCGCCGCCGGAGCACCAGTCGTACTTGAGGTAGTCAACGCCCCAGGACGCGAAGGTCCGGGCGTCCTGCACCTCCCGGTCGCCGCTGCCGGTCGCACCCGGGTAGGCGCCGGTGCGCTGCGCGCAGGTCCGCACGTTCGGCGACGCGTAGATCCCGAACAGCAGGCCCTGCGCGTGCAGGTGTTCGCCGAGCGCCGCCATGCCGCTGGGAAAGCGGGTGCGGTCGGCCCGCAGGTTCCCGGCGGCGTCGCGGTCCGGCTCGTACCAGCAGTCGTCCACCACGACGTAGCGGTAGCCCGCGTCGCGCATCCCCGACGCCACCATCGCGTCCGCGACACCGCGGATCTTCGCCTCGTCGATGTCGCAGCCGAAGGTGTTCCAGCTGTTCCAGCCCATCGGCGGGGTGGCCGCGGGGGGGACCGGAAGCGGTGCCGCCGCGGCGGTGTCCCGGGGCGGGGCGCTGGTGCCCGCCAGCGCGAGCACGACCAGCAGGGCGAGCGCGATGCTCGGCACCCGGCGAGCGGTTCCCCTCGGCATCAGTGCCGGTTCGCGCAGTCGTAGAGCCGGGTCGGGGCGTCCTCCCCGCCGGTACCGGTCGTCGGCCCGGAGCCGGTCGTCGCGGCCGTGCCGCCGTACTCGGCCGGGTCGACGGCGGTGCAGTGCTCGGCGACCCAGGCCATCGACTCGTCGACGACGCGGGTGTCGACCTCCTCGCCCGTGCTCCGCACCCCGGAGCTGCCGTTGGTCCACACGTAGCGCAACTCGCCTTCCTCGACGTAGGTCCGCAGCCGGTCGACGGTAGGGGCCGGGTCGTTGCCGTTGTAGCCGCCGACGGCCATCACCGGCTCGCCGGTGTCCAGGATGATCGGCGCGGCCACCATGGCACCGACGACGGCGACCAGCCAGGTCTCGTCCCGGTGGTGGTCGGTGAGGTAGCGGACCACCTCGTCGCTGACCTCGGTGCTCTGGCCGCCGGGGCCGCCGCGGCGGCCGTCGCCGCCCGTCCGGGAGCCCTGGCCGTCGCCGTTCCGGCCGTCCGGGACCTGCCCGCCCGAACCGGGGCCGTCCGCGTTCGGATCGTTCCCGTTCGGGGCGGCCGAGTCCCGGCCGCCGGAGTCCTGCCCGTCGGCGCTCGGCGCGCCCGGGCTCCGCCCGTCGGCCCCGGGTCCACCACGACCGTCCGGGCCGGGACCGCCTTGACCGCGCCCCGGGCCGCCACCGCCCGGGCCGCCCTGCGCGGAGGGCCCGGCGGACGGGAACGTCGCCTGGATCGGCGTGCTCAGCGCGGTCAGCGCGTAGGCCGTCGGCCCGGACAGCACCGCGACCAGCCCGGCCAGCAAGGCCGCCAGCGCGAGCTTCGCCCGCATCCGCCGCTGCCGGGGGACGGCGAGCAGCGCTACCAGCGCCAGCACCGACACCGTGGTGAGCACCGCGATCAGCGGCGGCAGCCAGCCGATCCAGTCGGGGTCCAGCACCGCGCACGCCCACGCCCCGGTCGCCGCGATCGACAGCGGCAGCAGCGCGCCCCACCCGGCCGAGACCCGGAACAGCCGCACCATGCACACCACGCCGATGCCGGCCACGGCCGCGAGCGGTGCCGCGAGCGCCACCGAGTAGTACGGGTGCCAGATGCCGGAGGCGAAGGTGAACACCGCCGCGGTCACCAGCAGGGTTCCCAGCCACAGCAGGAGATCCGCGCGCTGCGCGTCCCGCGCGGGCCGCCGCCGCAGGTGCACCAGCGCGGCGATCGCACCGCACAGCGCCAGCGGGAACAGCCAGGAGATCTGCCCGGCCACCTGGTCGCTGATCAGCCGGGTGAGCCCCTCGTCGCCGCCCCCGGGACCGCCCATCCCGCCGGGGCCGCCACCGCCGCCGTGGTGGTCACCGACCGCCCGGCCCCCCCGCAACCGGGGCGGGCACTACTGGTCGTCCCGGCCCCGTCACGAGAACCTGATCAGGCGGGCACCGAGGCCACGCCCTTCGGC
>NZ_JAIUJZ010000112.1:0-21876 GCF_020176775.1 Saccharopolyspora sp. 6M | reverse complement strand
GACCTGCGGTGAGTCGGCCGCGCAGGCGCACCGCGCTCGCGTAGCCGTGGGGTTCGCCGGGTGCGCGCCGGGTTCCCACGTCCCCAGCGCTGGGCGCGTTCGGCGTGCGGGTGGGATTCGACGCGGCCGTGCTCGCCCACCCGGCGGGAACCGGCCCGGCCTCCCCAGGACGGCCCCGGCGACCCGCCCCTCGACCGGCACCGGGCGGGACGCCGCGTCAGAGCCAGTCGTCCTCGCGGGGCCAGATCAGGGGCGGCGGCGGTTCCTCCACGTTCGCGTAGCCGCCGCGGTAGAACAGCAGCGGGCGGCGCGGGTCTCCCTCGCCGAGGGCGTGCACCCGGCCGACGACGACGTAGTGGTCGCCCGCCTCGTGGACCGCGTCGACGGCGCAGTCCGCCCACGCCAGCACGTCGTCGAGCACCGGGGATCCCGAGGGCGCCGGGTGCCAGCCGACCTCGGCGAACTTGTCCGCACCACCGCGGCCGAACGCGGTGCTCACCGCTTCCTGCCGGTCGGCGAGCACGTTCACGCAGAACCGCCCGGACGCCGCCAGCAGCGGCCAGGTCCGGGAACCGCGCCCGGGGCAGAACAGCACCAGCGGCGGGTCCAGCGACAGCGCCGCGAACGACTGGCAGGTGAAGCCGACCGGGCGGTCGCCGTCCATCCCGGCGACCACGGTGACCCCGGTGCAGAACCGGCCGAGCACGCGCCGGAAACTCGCCTGGTCCGGTTCGACCCGCCCGGTGGCCGAGGTCATCCGCGGGCCCCGATGCTGAAGTCGTGGCCCCACAGGCTCACCGCGGTGCTCTCCCGGGCGATCCAGTCCTCGTCGGCGACCTGCCTGCCCTCGCAGCCGAACTCGACGTCGAAGCCGCCCGGCGAGCGCAGGTAGAACGACAGCATCAGATCGTTGACGTGCCTGCCCAGCGTCGCCGACAGCGGCACCTTCCGCCGCTGCGCGCGGTCCAGCGCCAGGCCCACGTCGTCCACGTCGGCGACCTCCACCATGAGGTGGACGATGCCGCTGGGCGTCGGCATCGGCAGGAACGCCAGGCTGTGGTGGCGCGGGTTGCAGCCGAAGAACCGCAGCCACGCCGGTTCCCCGTCGGCGGGCCTGCCGACGAGTTCGGGGGCGAGCCGCATCGAGTCGCGCAGCCGGAAACCCAGCACGTCGCGGTAGAAGTGCAGCGCCGCCGCGTCGTCGTGGGTGGACAGCACCACGTGCCCGAGGCCCTGCTCCTCGGTGACGAACCGGTGCCCGTAGGGGCTGACCACGCGGCGGTGCCGCAGTTCGGCGCCGTGGAAGACCTCCTGGGTGTTGCCGGAGGGGTCCTCGAAGCGGATCAGCCCGCACACCCGCCGGTCGGCGAGGTCGGCGGCGTCCCCGGCCTTCCAGGACACCCCGGCGGCGTCCAGGTTCCGCGCCACCTCGGCGACTTCCGCTTCGTTCGCGGCCTCCCAGCCGGTCTGGGCGAGCCGGTCGGCCTCCCCGGGGACGATCACCAGCCGGGCCGGGAAGTCGTCCATCCGGAAGTACACCGCGTCCGGGTCGGGCCCGTCGCCCTCGATCATGCCGAGGACCTTGGTGCCGAACACCCGCCACGCCTCGACGTCGGTGGCCTCGATCCGCAGGTATCCCAGCGAGCGGATGCCCATCGCGCACTCCCTCGATCGTCAGTCCAACAAGAAGTCCTGGACGAGCCGGTTGAACTCGGCGAACTTCTCCAGCTGCGCCCAGTGCCCGCAGCCGCCGAAGACGTGCAGCTGCGCGCGCGGGATCAGCTTCAGCGCCAGCAGCGCCCCGTCCAGCGGGTTCACCCGGTCCTCGCGTCCCCACACCAGCAGCACCCGCTGCCGCAGCCGGTGGGCCTCCCGCCACAGCAGGCCCTGCTCGACGGTCTCGGCGCGGCGGAACGACTCGCCCATCGCGCGCATCGCGGCCAGCGACTCCGGGTCGGCGGCGGCCGCGTAGCGCTGCTCCAGCAGCTCGTCGGTGATCAGCGACTGGTCGTGCACCATGGTGCGCAGGAACGCTTCGAGCTTCTGCTTGCTCGGCCCCGGCGGGGCCGAGAACTCGGCGAGCCGCCGCACGCCTTCGGTGGGGTCCGGCGCGAACAGGTTCAGGCTCAGCCCGCCCGGGCCCATCAGCACCAGCCGCCCGGCCCGGTCCGGGTGCTCCAGCGCGAAGCGGACGGCGGTCCCGCCGCCGAGCGAGTTGCCCAGCAGGTGCGCGCGTCCCAGCCCGAGCACGTCGAACAGCTCGTGCAGGGCGGTGGCGCTGTGGGTGAAGTACTGGCCGTGCTCGGTGGGCTTGCCGGAACGGCCGAAACCGGGCTGGTCCACGGCGATGGTGCGGAAGTTCCGGGCGAGCACGGGGACGTTGCGGCTGAAGTTGCTCCACGCGGAGGCGCCGGGGCCGCCGCCGTGCAGCAGCACCACCGCGTCGGCGTGCTCGGGGCCCGCCTCGTGGTAGTGCAGCCGCAGCCCGGACGGGAGTGCGGCGGTGCGGCCGGTGGAGTGCTCGTCGAGCTCGGTTTCCGCTGCGGTGCCCACGGTTTCTCCCCTCACACCATCGAATCCTTGATCGGCAGGCCGAATTCGCCGGTGCCGAACATCGTGTAGGCGCGTTCCGGGTCGTTGGCGGCGTGCACCCGCCCGGCGTGCGCGTCCCGCCAGAACCGCTGGATGGGGGTGCCGGTGGCCAGCGCCCGCCCGCCGGAGTTCTCGAAGAGCCGGTCGATCGCCTCGATGCAGCGGGTGGTGGCGCGGACCTGGTCGCGGCGGGCGCGCAGCCGCAGCGCCATCGGCACCTGCTCGCCGGCGGCGACGAGCTCGTACTCCTCGGCGATGTTGCCGCTGAGCTGCAGCCAGGCGGCGTCGATCTCGCTGGCGGCCTCGGCGATGCGCACCTTCGCGAACGGGTCCTCCTTGGACTTCTCGCCGGCGTAGGCGGCGCGGACCCGTGCTCCCTGGTGCTCGACGTGCGCGTCGTAGGCGCCCTGGGCCATGCCGATGATGGGCGCGGTGATGGTGGTGGGGTGCACGGTTCCCCACGGCAGCCGGTACAGCGGGCCGGTGTTGATCTCGTGGCCGGGGCAGCGGACCTCGGACATGGCCAGGAAGCTCAGCGCGCGGTGCGCGGGCACGAACACGTCGTCCACGACGACGTCGTTGCTGCCGCTGCCGCGCAGGCCCACGGTGTCCCACACGTCGTCGACGCGGTAGTCGCCCAGCGGCACCAGGTAGGTGCAGAAGTCCACCACCTCGCCCGCCGCGTCGTGGGCGGGCCCGCCGACGAACGCCCAGCTCGCGTGGTCGCAGCCGGAGGAGAAGCTCCAGCGCCCGGACAGCCGGTAGCCGCCGTCGACGACGGTCGCCCGGCCCATCGGCGCGTAGGAGGAGGACACCAGCGTGCTCGGGTCCTCGGCCCACACCTCGTCCTGCGCCTGCTGCGGGAACAGCGCGAGGTGCCAGGGGTGCACGCCGAGGATGGAGGCGACCCAGCCGGTGGAGCCGCAGGCGCTGCCGAGCAGCCGGACGGCGCGGTAGAAGTCGACCGGGTGGGCTTCGACGCCGTCGTAGCGGGCGGGTTGCAGCATCCGGAAGAACCCGGTGCGCTGGAGCTCCTCGATGGTCTCCTCGGGGAGGCGGCGGGCGTCCTCGGCCTTCTGCGCGCGTTCCCGCAGCCCCGGCAGCAGCCCGCGCACCTCGTCGACGATCCGCCGCCCGTCCTGCTCGCTCATCACGCGCTCCCGTTCCCGCGCCCGCGGGCACGTCGTGGAACTTGTTCCGCCGGTGGCTCGACTCGTGGTGCTGAACCCGTTTCCAGCACGGCTCGCGCACCACTCGCCGATACTAGAACACGTTCTCGTTCATGTCGAGGATCGGGCACCGTCCACATCGGACTCCGCTGCCGCCCGCAGCTCCAGCGCGAGCGCGATCAGCTGGTCTTCCTGCCCGCCGACGAGCTTCCGCTCCCCCGCCCGCACCAGCAGCGCCGCCGCGTCCACCCCGTAGCGCTCGGCCTGCACCTCCGCGTGCCGCAGGAAGCTCGAATACACCCCGGCGTAGCCCATCATCAGCGCGGCGCGGTCCAGCAGGCACTCCTGCGGCATCGCCGGGCGCACCACGTCCTCGGCGGCGTCGGCGATCGCGAAGAAGTCCACGCCGGTGCGGATGCCCAGCTTGTCGCACACCCCGACGAACGCCTCCACCGGCGTGTTGCCCGCCCCGGCGCCGAACCGGCGGGCGCTGCCGTCGATCTGCACCGCGCCCGCCCGCGCCGCGGCCACCGAGTTCGCCACCGCCACGCCCAGGTTCTCGTGCCCGTGGAACCCGACCTGCGCCTCCGCGCCGACCTCGGCGTCGATCGCCGCGACCCGGTCGGCGACCTGCTCCAGCACCAGCGCCCCGGCCGAATCCACCACGTGCACGCACTGGCAGCCCGCGTCCACCATGATCCGGGCCTGCGCGGCCAGCTCCTCCGGTGGCCGGGAATGCGCCATCATCAGGAACCCGACGGTCTCCAGGCCGCGCTCCCGGGCCAGCCGGAAGTGCTGCACCGACACGTCGGCCTCGGTGCAGTGCGTGGCGATCCGGCACACCTGCGCACCGCCGTCCTGGGCGGCGGCGATGTCGTCGAGCACGCCGACGCCGGGCAGCACCAGGAACGCGATCTTCGCCCGGCAGGCGGTGCGGGCGGCGAGCGCGATCAGCTCCTGCTCGGGCGTGGCGGAGAAGCCGTAGGTGAACGAGGAACCGCCGAGCCCGTCGCCGTGGCTCACCTCGATCACAGGCACCCCGGCGCCGTCGAGCGCGGTCACGATCGCGCGCACCTCCTCGGCGGTGAACCGGTGCCGCTTGTGGTGCGAACCGTCGCGCAGCGAGGTGTCGGTGATGCGCACGTCCAGCTCGTCGGAGAACGTCCTGGGCAGCTCGGTCACGAGATCCGCTCCTCCGCGTCGGCCGGGCGGCCCGCGCGGACGAGCTGCTCGCCCACCCGCACCGCCGCGGCGGTCATGATGTCCAGGTTCCCCGCGTACGGCGGGAGGAAGTCACCGGCGCCTTCGACCTCGACGAACACCCCGACCCGCAGATCGTCGCCGAGCAGGTCGAACTGCGGTTCGCCCAGCAGCCGGTAGCCGGGCACGTAGCCGGCGATCTCGGCGACCATCCGGTGCAGCGAGCCGCTGATCGCCTCCCGGTCGGAATCCGGTGGCACCGCGCAGAACACGGTGTCCCGCATGATCATCGGCGGGTCGGCCGGGTTGAGCACGATGATCGCCTTGCCGCGCGCGGCGCCGCCGATGCGCTCGATCCCGCGGGCGGTGGTGCGGGTGAACTCGTCGATGTTCGCCCGCGTGCCCGGACCCGCCGACACCGACGCGACCGAGGCCACGATCTCGGCGTAGCGCACCGGCGCGGCCCGGGAGACGGCGTGCACCAGCGGGATGGTGGCCTGCCCGCCGCAGGTGATCAGGTTCAGGTCGGGTGCCGCCAGGTGCTCGCCGAGGTTCACCGGCGGCACCACCGCCGGGCCCACCGCCGCCGGGGTGAGGTCCACGGCCCGGATCCCGGCTTCGGCGTAGCGGGGCGCGTTCGCGCGGTGCACGGCCGCGGAGGTCGCCTCGAACACCACGTCGGGGCGCTCGTCCTGGGCCAGCAGCCAGTCCACCCCGCCCGCGTCGGCGGCCACCCCGAGCTCGCGGGCCCGCCGCAGCCCCGCGCTGCCCGGGTCGATGCCCGCCATCCAGCGGGGCGCCAGCAGCGGGGACCGGTGCAGCTTGTGCAGCAGGTCGGTGCCGATGTTGCCGGACCCCACGATCGCCGCGGTCGCCTTGCCCGTACTCATCATCGAGCTCCTCGAAGCGTCATCGGAACGTCACCGACGCGGCGCCGAGCCGCCGCCCGCCGGTGCTGAACTCGGCCGCGAAGGCCGCCCCCGCCCCCACGTTTACCGCACGGGTGCAGGAACCGGGCAGCACCACGTGCCCGGCGCGCAGCCGCACCCCGAACCCGGCGACCTTGCGCGCCAGCCACGCCACCGCCCGCACCGGATCGCCGAGCACCGCGTCCGACCGGCCCTCCGCGATGCGTTCCCCGTCCCGGTGCAGCACCGCGTCGATGGCCCGCGGATCGACCGAATCCGGCGGAATCCGCTGCTCCCCCAGCACGAATCCGGCGGAGGAGGCGTTGTCGGCGATGGTGTCGGCCAGCCGGATGCGCCAGTCCGCGATGCGGCTGTCGATCAGCTCGATCGCGGGCACCAGCGCCGCGGTCCCGGCCAGCACGTCGCGTTCGGTGCAGCCGTGGCCGGGCAGGTCGACGCCGAGCAGGAACCCGACCTCCACCTCCACCCGCGGGAAGCAGTAGCGCCGCACCGCCACCGGCACGTCCGGGTCGAGGCGCATGTCGGCGAGCAGGTGGCCGTAGTCGGGTTCGTCGACGCCCATCATCGCCTGCATCACCGGGGAGGACAGGCCCACCTTGTGCCCCACGACCTCGGTGCCGGGCAGTCGCCGCCGGATGTTGCCGAGCTGGATCTCGTAGGCGTCCTCCGCGGTCAGCAGTGGCTGCGAGTCGGTCAGTGGCGGGATCGGGGCCCGCTCCCGCTCGGCCCGCCGCAGTCGCGCCGCCAGGTCCTCGCGCTGGTCATCCGTGAGCACGTTCCCCTCCTCCACCGGGCGCCAGCCAGTGCCCCGCGCGCCGCCCGGAGAACACGCAGTCGGCCAGCGAGAGCCCGCTGACGTAGGAGTTCGAGCACAGCCCCACCGCGGTGCGCCCCGCGGCGTGCAGCCCGGGCACCGGCCGGTCCCGCTCGTCGAGCACCGCACCGGTGTCCTCGTCGACGCGCAGCCCGCCGAGGGTGAGCATCGGGCACGGGTAAGCGGCGCTGGGCCGGATCGACAGGTCCAGCAGCGTGTACGGCGGGGTGCGCAGCGGCCGCACGAACTCGGCGGGTTTGCCCACCGGGTCCGCGCCGGGCGCGGCGGTGTCGTGGGCGTGGGCGGTGGCGGCGAGCCCGGCCGGGTCGATGCCGGCGAGCTCGGCGACCTCGGTGATCGTCGGGGCGGTCACCGCTCGGCGGTGCAGCAGGTGCAGCGCCTGCAGCAGCTGGAACCACACGGTCTGCCGGGGCAGCGAGCGCAGCGCGCGGCGCCGGGTCTCGGCGTCGATGAGCAGCCAGCCGCGCCCGCCGTGGTGGTGGACCAGCGCATCGCCCAGCGCGGCGCCGTAGCGGGATTCGTCGCAGACCCGCTTCCCGTGCTCGTCGACGAGCACGCCGTGCAGGAACTCGCTGGGCGGGGTGATGAACCGCCACACCGAGACGTTGCCGAGCTTGGCGGTGGTGCCACCCGCGGACCGGCCGAGCCGGATGCCGCTGCCGTCGTCGGCGCGGGTGCCCAGCGGCAGCCCGCCGCGGTGGCGCGGCGCGTGGTGGCGCAGCAGTTCCCGGTCGGCGATGAACCCGCCCGCGGCGAGCACCACCCCGCGACGGGCGCGGATCCGCAGCGGCACGGCGCGGCGGCGTTCGACCCGTTCGGCGACCGCGTGCAACCGCCGGGCCAGGGCGGGCAGGTAGATGCCGGGTTTCGCGGCCAGCCGCGCAGCGGTCCGGTGCAGCGCCCGCGCGGGCCGGGCCGCGGTGCGCAGGGTGGCGCACTCGACGCCGCGCACCTCGCCGCCGTCGCGGATCAGCCCGGTGACGCGGGTCTGGTCGAGGATCCGCACCCCGGCGGCGCGCACCGCTCGGGCCAGCGCGGTGTGCAGCACCTTCCCGGAGGTGCCGCGCCCCACCGGCCGGTGCCCGCGCGGTGCGGGCCGGGCGAGGTCGCGGAAGCCGCCCGCGGCCTCGCTGCCGGAGTAGTACAGGTGGTGGCGGCGGCTCGGGTAGGAGGTCTTGTACGGCGCGAGGGCGTCGCCGAAGCGCACTCCCCTGGCTTCCAGCCAGTCGATCATCTCGGGGCCACCCGCGCAGAAGCGGCGCAGCGTCGCCGGGGACACCGCGTCGCCGACCTCGGCGCGCAGGTAGGCGTGGACGTCCTCGACCGAGTCGGTGACGCCCGCGGCGCGCTGCGGGCGGGTGCCGCCCCCGGCGTAGACGATGCCGCCGGAGAGCCTGCTGGTGCCGCCCCCGCCGAACCGGTCGAGCACGACGACCTCGGCACCGGCCTCGGCGGCTTCGAGCGCGGCGCAGGCGCCCGCGACGCCGAACCCCACGACGACCACGTCCGCCTCGATCTCCTCGCCCACGGCACCCTCCGAGTGAAACAGGTTCTGCATCGGCCACTCGACTGCACGTTCATGTTCCAGGTCGTCACCGTAGCGCCATGTCGACTAAAACTATAACCTGTTTCAGTATTGCGAGCGATGGAGGTGGCATGAGCGCACCCGTCCCGACACCCGACGAGCGGTTCGACGTCGTGGTCGTAGGCAGCGGCGCGGCCGGGATGACCGCGGCGATCACCGCCGCGCGGGCCGGCCTGCGCGCGGTGCTGGTGGAGAAGGCCGCCCGCTACGGCGGATCCACCGCGCGCTCCGGCGGCGGCCTGTGGCTGCCGGGCAACGCGGTGCTCGCCCGCCACGACGACACCCCCGAGCGGGCCGCGGCCTACCTGGACCACATCGTCGGCGACACCGCCCCCGCCGAACTGCGCCGCGCGTTCCTCGACCACGGGCCCGCGATGCTCGACGAGGTCCTCGCCGCCACCCCGTTGCGGCTGCGCTGGGTCCCCGGCTACTCCGACTACTACCCCGAAGCCCCCGGCGGACGGGCCGAAGGCAGATCCGTCGAACCGAAACCCCTCGACGGCCGCCTCCTCGGCGACGAGCTCGACCGGCTGGAACCGGACTTCACCAAGGCACCGCCGAACTTCGCCGTCACCCAAGCCGACTTCCGCCGGCTCAACCTCGTCGCCCGGCACCCCCGCGGCGTGCTGCGCGCCCTGCGCGTCGGCACCCGCTACCTGCTCGCCACCCTGCTGCGCAAACGGCTGCTGGTGCGCGGGCAAGCGCTCGCCGCCGCCCTGCGCGCCGGACTCCGCGACCAGGGCGTGCCGCTGTGGCTGAACACCCCGCTGCTCGACCTGCTGCACGAGGACGGCCGCGTCACCGGCGTGCTGGTGCGCCGCGACGGCGCGGAGGTCGCGCTGCGCGCGCGCCGCGGCGTGCTGCTGGCCGCGGGCGGCTTCGAACGCGACGCCGAAATGCGCCGACGCCACCAGCGCGCCCCCATCGGCGCCGACTGGACCGTCGGCCCCGCCGCCAACACCGGCGACGCGATCCGCGCCGCCCAGCGCATCGGCGCCGACGTCGACCTGATGGACGACGCCTGGTGGGGACCGTCGATCCCGCTCACCGGCGGCCCCTGGTTCTGCCTCGCCGAACGCACCCTGCCCGGCTGCATCCTGGTCAACGGCGACGGCGAGCGGTTCGTCAACGAGGCCGCGCCCTACGTGGACGCCGTGCACGCCATGTACGGGCCCGGCGACGGACCCGCCCGCAACATCCCGACCTGGCTGATCGCCGACCAGCGCTACCGGAACCGCTACCCGTTCGCCGGGCTCGGCCCACGCCGCCCGTTCCCCCGCCGCTGGTACGACGCCGGAGCCGTCCACCGCGCCGACACCCTCGCCGAACTCGCCGCCGCCATCGACGTCCCCGCCGAACCGCTGCGCGGCACCGTCGAACGGTTCAACGCGCACGCCCGCACCGGCGAGGACACCGACTTCGGCCGCGGCCGCAGCGCCTACGACCGCTACTACGGCGACCCCACCAACCGGCCCAACCCCTGCCTGGCGGAGCTGACCACCGCCCCGTACTACGCGGTGCGCATCGTGCCCGGCGACCTCGGCACCAAGGGCGGGCTGCGCACCGACGCCCGTGCCCGCGTGCTGCGCACCGACGACGCACCGATCCCCGGCCTCTACGCGGCGGGCAACACCGCCGCCGCCGCGATGGGCCGCACCTACGCCGGACCGGGCGCCACCCTCGGCCCGGCCATGACCTTCGGCCACCTCGCCGCGCTGCACATGGCAGGCGCGGCACCCGAACCCGCTGCGAACCCCGACCGGGGTGAACGGAGGAGCCAGCGATGACGCCGAACGACGACGTGCGCACCATCGACGTCGGAACCCCGCCCACCAGGTTCGCCCGCGGCTGGCACTGCCTCGGCCTCGCCGAGACCTTCAAGGACGGCAGACCGCACCCCGTCGAAGCCTTCGGCGGCAAGCTCGTCGTCTTCCAAGCAGGCGACGGCGCGCTGCACGTCCTCGACGCCTACTGCAGGCACATGGGCGGCGACCTCAGCCAGGGCAGCATCAAGGGCGACGCCGTCGCCTGCCCGTTCCACGACTGGCGCTGGTCCGGCGCAGGCCGCTGCGTCGGCATCCCCTACGCCAAGCGCATCCCGCTGCGCGCCCGCACCCAGGCCTGGACCTGCCTGGAGCGCAACGGGCAGCTGTTCGTCTGGCACGACCCCGAGGGCTCCGCACCCACCGACGAGGTCGCCATCCCCGAACTCCCCGAGGTCGGCGACCCGGAGTGGAGCAGCTGGACCTGGGACTCGGTGTTCATCGAAGGCTCGCACTGCCGCGAGATCGTGGACAACGTGGTGGACATGGCGCACTTCTTCTACGTGCACTTCGCCTTCCCCACCTACTTCAAGAACGTCTTCGACGGGCACGTCGCCACCCAGTACCTCAACACCAAGGGCCGCCCCGATGTCGGCTCCCGCTCCAACTACTCCGGCGAGGACAACCTCGGTGTCTCCGAAGCCTCCTACTACGGGCCCTCCTACATGATCGACCGGCTGTGGAACCAGCACCGCGGCAGCACCGTCGAGACCATCCTGATCAACTGCCACTACCCGGTGACCGCGAACTCCTTCGTGCTGCAGTGGGGCGTGCTGGCCAAGAAGCTGCCCGGCCTCGACGACGAGCAGGCCGACGCGATGGCCGCCAAGATCGCCAAGGGCACCAGCGTCGGATTCCTGCAGGACGTGGAGATCTGGCGCAACAAGACCCGCATCGACAACCCGCTGCTGTGCGAGGAGGACGGCCCCGTCTACCAGCTGCGCCGCTGGTACGAGCAGTTCTACACCGACGTCGCCGACCTCACCGAGGACATGACCGGCCGCTTCGAGTTCGAAGTGGACACCACCCGCGCGAACATCGCCTGGGAGCAGGAGGTCGCCGACAACCTGGCCCGCCGGGCGGACTCCCCGTGAACCCGCCGGACTGGGCCAAAGCACCCGCGGGCGACGCCGCGCTGCACGAGCGCACCGCCGCCGACCGCCGCGAACAGCTCGAAGGCGGCCTGCGACCGGTGCGCTGCGACCGGTGCGGAACCTGCGTGCTGGCCAAGAAGAACAGCCCCGCCCACACCAGCGTGCAGTGGACCCGGCGCGCCGCCCAGGACTGCCCCGCGCTCGCCGACGCCGCCCGCGGCGGCAGCACCGCGCACGTCCCCGGCTGCCCCGACCTGGAGGACAGCATCGGTGCGCGGCTGCGCCACGATCGGGAGGCGCCATGATCCACCGGCTCAAGGTCGACGAGGTCGTCGAGGAATCCCCGGACGCCCGCTCCCTCGTGTTCGCCGACCCCGGGGACGACTTCTCCTACCGCCCCGGGCAATTCCTCACCCTGCGGGTGCCGGACGAGCGAGGCGGCTCCCTCGCCCGCTGCTACTCGCTGTCGAGCTCCCCGCACACCGGCACCGCCCTGCGGGTCACCGTCAAACGCGTGCCCGACGGCCGCGGCTCCAACTGGCTGTGCGACCACGTCACCGCCGGAACGGTGCTGGACGTGCTGCCACCCGACGGCGGCTTCAGCCCGAAGTCGCTGGACGCCGACTTCCTGCTGCTGGCCGGCGGCAGCGGCATCACCCCGATCATGTCCATCGCGCGCTCCGCGCTCGCCGCCGGGACCGGCCGGATCGCCCTGCTCTACGCCAACCGGGACGAACGCTCGGTCATCTTCGCCGAAGCGCTGCGGCACCTCGCCGCCGAACACCCGGAACGGCTCGTGGTGCTGCACTGGCTGGAGACCGTGCAGGGCCTGCCCGACGCCGCTGCGCTGCGCGCGCTCACCGCACCGTTCGCCGACCGCGAGGTCTTCGTCTGCGGCCCGAACGCGTTCATGGACGTCGCCACCGAAGCCCTCGCCACCGCCCCCGGGCGGCTGCACGTGGAGCGCTTCCACTCGCTGACCGCCAACCCCTTCGAGCAGGACCCGCCGACCGCGGCGGAGGACGCCGCGGGAGGATGGGCCACCGCGCACGTGGAGATCGACGGCGACCGGCACCGCCTGGACTGGCCCCGGCGGCAGCGACTGCTGGACCTGCTGCTGGACCGCGGCATCGACGCCCCGTTCTCCTGCAGGCAGGGCGCGTGCAGCGCCTGCGCCTGCCGCATCACCGCCGGGGAGGTCAGCATGGAGCGCAACGACATCCTGGAGCAGCAGGACCTCGACGACGGGATAGTGCTGGCCTGCCAGTCGTTCCCGGTCACCGACGAGGTCCACGTCAGCTACGAGTGAAGGAGCCGCATGCCCATCGACCCGGACCTGGCCATCGGAGCCACCGTCGCCGACCAGGACGTCACCTGGACCGAATCCGACGTGCTGCTCTACCACCTCGCGCTCGGCGCCGGAGACCCGCCGACCGATCCGGGCGAACTGCGCTACGCCTACGAGCAGGACCTGCACGTGCTGCCCACCTTCGCGGTGGTGGCGCCGAACCTGCGCCAGTTCGAACCTCCGGCGCTGTCCTTCCCCGGCGTCGAAGTGGACCTGGCGCAGGTGCTGCACGGCTCGCAGGAGATCACCCCGCACCGCCCGCTGCCGGTCTCCGGCGGCGCCCGAGCCACCACCCGCATCGTCGACGTGCTGGACAAGGGCAAGGCCGCGGTGATCGTGCAGGAGACCGTGCTCACCGACGCGGACGGGCCGCTGTGCTCCGCCCGCTCGATGATCTTCGCCCGCGGCGAGGGCGGCTTCGGCGGGCACCGCGGGTCCACCCCGCGCGTCGACCTGCCGGAGCGCGAACCGGATCTCGTGGTCGACTCCCGCACCGAACCGCGGCAGGCGCTGCTGTACCGGCTCTGCGGCGACCGCAACCCGCTGCACGCCGATCCCGCGTTCGCCACGGCCGCCGGGTTCGAGCGACCGATCCTGCACGGCTTGTGCACCTACGGCGTGGCGTGCAAGTCCATCGTGGACACCGCGCTCGACGGCGAGGTCGACCGCGTGGCCTCCTTCGGCGCCCGCTTCGCCGGCGTCGTGCACCCCGGCGAGACCCTCCGCACCCGCGTCTGGACCGAACCCGGTGGCGAACTGCTCGCCACCACCACCGTCCCGGAACGGGACGACACCGTCGTCCTCGACGGCATCACCCTCACCACCAGGTGAGCTCGGCTCAGGTGCGCCCCGCGGCGTTGAGCAGGTCCAGCGCGCTGTGCTGGCAACCGTGCCCGACACCCGGCTCCACCCACGGCCCGTTCCAGTGCGGACCGTACGAGTCCTGCTCGTCGCGGTCGCGGGCGTGGGCCGCATCCGCCTGCCGCGCCAGGTAACCGGTGTACGGGTGGTCGGCCAACTCCGCGTTCAGCACACCCAGCCCGCGCACGTACGGCCCCTTGAACGAAGCCCCGTCACCATCGCAGTCGTCACCCTCGACCGGCTCGCGCAGGACCCCGTCCGGGTTCAGGTAGGCCGAGCCGGTCGAGGCGTCGGCGAGCGCCCGCGCCCGCTCCAGCAGCGCCGCGTCCCCGGTGGCGCGGTGCAGCTCCACCAACCCGCCCAGCAGCACGCCCTGGTTGTACGTCCACGCCGTGTCGCCGTTGTTCGCGCACTCCCCGGTGAGCCCGTCGTTGACCAGCCCGCCCTCCCCGATCATGCCGCTGCCCTCGAACCACGACCACCCCTCGCGAGCCCGCTGCAAGTAGGTCGTGTCCCCGGGAATCCTGTTGTGCAGCGCCGCGTTCAGCTCGACGTAGAGCTCGTTGGTGATCGCGTTCTTGTAAGCCTTCTCCCGGTGCCACAGCACCCCGCCACCGCACTCCGGCGTCCAGTGCGCCGCCATGTGGTCGGCGTCGGCGCGCGCCGTCGCCAGGTACCGCTCGTCCCCGGTGAGGTCGTGCGCGGCCACCCATGCCAGCCCCCACCACCCGGTGTCGTCGAGGTAGTCGTTGCGGAAGTCCCCGCCCTGGGCGTTCAGGTTCAGCTCGTAGGTGCGGGCGATGGCGTGCTCGTGCTCGCGATCCCCGCTGATCCGGATGCTCTCGATCAGCGCCGTCAGCGCGTTCGCCGAGGTCCACCAGTTCCCGGTGTCGAACAGCCCGATGTCCTCGCGGTAGCGCCCCATCAACGCCGTCGCGGCCGCACCGCCGGGGCTGTCCGCGACGGCCGCCGCGGGCGCGGCCGGGGCGCACAGCAGCAGGCAGCACAGCAGACCGAGCACTCGGAATCCGGTCATGGCAGCCCCCTCCGCCCCGCCCGGTGCCGCGCGGGAGCGCTTCCACGATCACCGGGCCCGCGCGGCGCTGTCAACGCGGCTCACCCCGGCGGCGGCAGGCCGCTGCCGGTCCACTCCGGAACGTGGAGGAAGCTGGACGCGAAAAAGGGGAGCCACCGCTCCCCTTCCCCGTCCAACTTATAACGCACCGGGGTCCTTGCGGCAAGACCCCCGACATGGCGCACAATCAGCCGCCGAAGCCGAGACCTGCGAAAACGAGATGTGTCCTCGTCCACATCCGCGGTCGGCACGGGCGCGGCCGGGAAGGGGAGCGCGCCCGGCAGCGGTTTCGAACGAGGGGACGAGCACCGGCAGCGGCATCGCCGGCGCTCGAAGCAGTGCGAGGAAGACGGTTCAGCGACTGTGAGGGGCCCGTGTCAGCACAGGGGTACGAAGAGGAATTGCGGTCCGAGCGCGACCACGTCGCCGGTCTCTACGCGAGGCTCGACGCGGAGCGCGCCCGGGTGCGCGGCGAGTACAAGGCATCGCTGCGCGGTGACGGCGAGTCGCTGGTCGAGCGGGACGTGCAGGTGCGCGCGCTGGCGCGCGAGGTGCGGCGGCTGGACGTGGTGGACAACGGGCTGTGCTTCGGCAGGCTCGAAGCGGAGTCCGGGCAGCGCTCCTACATCGGCCGGATCGGGCTGTTCGACGCCGACGACGACTACGAGCCGCTGCTGCTGGACTGGCGCGCCCCGGCGGCCCGCCCGTTCTACGTGGCGACCGGCGCGCACCCGGAGGGCGTGCGCACCCGCCGCCAGTTCCGCACGAACAACCGCGAGGTCCTCGGCTTCACCGACGAGCACCTCGGCGGCCCCGACGGCGCCGAGGAGGGGGACGCCGCGCTGCTGGCGGCGGTGAACGCGCCCCGCGGCGGCGAGATGCGCGACATCGTCGCGACCATCCAGGCCGAGCAGGACGAGATCATCCGGCTGGAGCACCAGGGCGTGCTGGTGATCGAGGGCGGGCCGGACACCGGCAAGACGGTGGTGGCGCTGCACCGCGTCGCCTACCTGCTGTACACGAAGCGGGAGCGGATGGAGCGCCACGGCGTGCTGGTGGTGGGCCCGAACCCGGCGTTCCTGCACCACATCGGCCGGGTGCTGCCCTCGCTGGGCGAGACCGACGTGGTGTTCATGACGCCCGGCGACCTGGTGCCGGGCCTCCAGGTCAGCGCCGAGAACGCCCCGGAGGTCGCCCGGACCAAGGGTTCGCTGCGGATGCTCGACGTGCTGGCCGCCGCCGTCGCCGACCGCCAGCGGCTGCCCGCGGAACCGCTGCCGATCGAGCTGTCCGACGCCGCGGTGCGCATCGACGCCGACACCGCCGAGTGGGCGCGGCAGGAGGCGCGGGACACCGGGCTGCCGCACAACGAGGCCCGGGCCACCTTCATCGAGATCGTCACCTACGTGCTCACCGAACGGGCGATCACCCGCATCGGCCGGGGCTGGCTGGACAAGCAGGACGTGGCGGCCCGCGAGCAGCTGCGCCGCGACCTGCGTGCGGAACTGGCCGAGAAGCCGGAGTTAGCCGCCGCGCTCGACGAGCTGTGGCCGGTGCTCACCCCCCAGGAACTGCTGGCCGACCTGTACACCTCCCCGGAGCGGCTGCGCGCGGCGGGAGCCGACGCGGCGCTGCTGCGCACCGACGGCGTGGCGTGGACGGTGTCGGACGTGCCGCTGCTCGACGAGCTGGTGGACCTGCTGGGGCGGGACAAGCCGGCCGAGCAGGCCGCGAAGCAGGCCGCCGAGCGGGAGCGCAAGGCCGAGCAGGAGTACGCGGCGGGCGTCCTGGAGATCATGGAGGTCGAGCGGCACGACATGATGGACGACGAGGACCACCTGCTCGCCCAGGACTTGGTGTACGCCGAGGACCTCGCCGACCGGTTCGTGCAGCACGACACCCGCAGCCTCGCCGAGCGCGCCGCCGCCGATCGGGATTGGACCTACCGGCACGTCGTCGTCGACGAAGCGCAAGAACTGTCCGAAATGGACTGGCGGGTGCTGATGCGGCGCTGCCCGGCGCGGTCGTTCACCGTGGTCGGCGACCTCGCGCAGCGCCGCTCGGCGGCCGGGGCGACTTCCTGGGGTTCGATGCTGGACCGCTACGTGCCGGGCCGCTGGCAGTACCGGCCGCTGTCGGTGAACTACCGCACCCCGGCGGAGATCATGGCGATCGCGGGTTCGCTGCTCGCCGAGTTCGCCCCGGAGGTGACGGCACCGGAGTCGGTCCGCTCCTGCGGTGTTCCCCCGTGGTCGCGGCGGGTCACCGACGAGGAGCTGCCCGCCGCCGTCGCGGAGTTCACCCGGGCCGAGGCCGACCGGGAGGGCACCTGCGTGGTGATCGGGCCGCCGGACGTGCCGGGCGCGGTGCCCGCTTCGGAGACGAAGGGCCTGGAGTACGACGCGGTCCTGGTCGTCGATCCGGACCGGATCCTCGCCGACGGCCCGCGCGGCGCGGCGGAGCTGTACGTGGCGCTCACCCGCGCCACCCAGCGGCTCGGCGTGCTGCACCGCGAACCGCTGCCCCGGGCGCTGTCCGGGCTAATGGAGCTCGACGGCCCGGTGCCGGCGGGTTCGACGCAGTAGTCACCGGACGGCCGCGGCCGGGGCCCTGCTCCTCCGCGGCCGTCTTCGGTCGGTTCGCCTTCGAGCATTGATTTCACTCGACACTGAACTGATCGCACCACTTAATGGGTCCGATGCCGCGGCCCCGAGCGTCGATCGAGGACTCGGACCAACGGCGAGGCCTGCGGCTGCACCGGCAGGGCGCGCCCGCGGACCTCGCTCGCGATGCTCGATCCCGCCTCCGGCGGTCTACGACCCGCGCCAGCTGCGCCGCAGCGAAGCCGATCCGGCGAAGCCCCGGCGCCGCCGCAGGCACCCCGGCACCTCCAGCACCCGACGGACCGCGATCCCCGCACCCATCCACGCCCGAGCTCGCCGCGCTCCGGCAACCACTCCCCACTCCCCAGCCGCACAGGTGCCCCACACTCCGGCCGCGCGCAGCCAGGTGCGGCTCGACGGCCTGGCCGGAGCCGCGCGGTCGGCGAGCCCTCACAGTTCGCGCAGGCGATCCGCCTCCGACACCGCACTGGGCCGACGGCCACGTCGACGCCGAAGCCGGACCGCCCGCCACCTGCGCCGCACCCCTGGGCCGGCTCTACCCACGCCCACTCCGCACAAGCGGCCGCCCCTCACCGCCCTCCTCAGCTTCGCCGCTTTTCTCCTCACCCACATTGATTTCACTCGACACTGAACTCACCGCACCCTTTGACACACGGCGAGTCGGGCGTCCCACGAGACCCGACCTCGGCCGAACGGGCCCCGCTGAGGTTCCGCCACCCACCCCCTCGCGGGAGGCGCGGTCACCCCCGCCGAAGACCGCGGAAGGTTCGGCGGAGGTCTGCTACCCAGCCCTCGGGGTTCTCCCACGGGATGAAGTGCCCGCCGCGGTCGTGCGCGTTGACGTTGACGTGGTTGAACCAGGCGGCCTGCGGGCCGTCCTCGAACGCCCGGATGCGCTCGGCGGCGGTGCGGATGCCGGGCGGGTTCTCGTAGGTGACGAAGGTGAGGCCGACCGGTACCTGCACGACGGGCTTCCGGTCGTGCGCGGGCGTCCACGGGTACCGGTTGGCTTTGGCGTAGTAGCGCAGCGAGGTGCCGATCGAGTTCGTCGCCCAGTAGATCGTGGCGTGCGTCAGCAGCTCGTCCGCGGTGAACACCGATCCGAGGTCGCCGCCGTTGTCGCTCCACGAGTTCCACCGCTCCAGCAGCCAGGCGAGCAACCCGGCGGGCGAGTCGCTCAGCCCGTGCGCCAGGGTCCCGCCGTCGAGCACGTGCACGGCGAGGTGCGAGGCCGAGCGGCGGTCCAGCTCGACGATCCGGTCCCGCACCTCGGCCGGCTGGTCGTCGGTGAGCGGCCGGTTCCGGGCGAAGTCCCAGGCGCGCGGACCGGTGAAGAAGTCCAGCGGCAGCCCGGAACCGATGTGGATGCCGTGCAGCTCGTCGGCGTACTTGTGCCCGAGCTGGCTGGAGACGAGGCCGCCGATGTCGCAGCCCCCGGCGGCGTACTTCTCGTGGCCCAGCACCTCGGTCATCAGGACGTGCCAGAGGTCGGCGACCTTCCAGAAGTTCACGTCGGGGAAACCGGTGAGCGGCCCGGGGAACCCGAATCCGGGCAGCGACGGCACGATCACCTCGAACGCGTCCGCCGGGTCGCCGCCGGACGCGGCCGGGTCGGCGAGCGGGTCGATCACCTTCGACCAGTGCCAGAACGTCCACGGCCAGCCGTGGGTGAGGATCAGCGGGATCGGGCGGGGTCCGCGGCCCGGCTTGCGCATGAAGTGCACCGGCACCCCGGCGACGGTCACCTGGTAGTGCTCGTAGGCGTTGATCGCGGCCTCCGCCGCGCGCCAGTCGTAGCCGTCCCGCCAGTGCTCGACCAGCTCGCGCAGGTAGCCGGTGGGGACGCCGTAGGACCAGTCGTCGTTCCCCTCGTCCAGCGGCGACCTGGTCGCGGCGAGGCGGGCGCGCAGGTCGGCCAGCACCTCGTCGGAGACGTGGATCGGAACGGGGTCCAGGGGTAACCGGGTGGTCATGGTGCGGTCCTCGCTCGGTCGGGTGGCGGGTTGCGGAGCCGAGCCGCCGTCCGGAGCGCCCGGGCGCGGACCTCCGGCGCCGCAACGATTCCACGATCACGTCGCGCGGTACAGCGGTCCGAGTCTGCGGCGGAGCGGTGCCGGGTGCTGTTCCAATGGGGCCATGACAGAGCTGCGCACCCTGGGTTCGTCCGACCTCGCCGTCTCCCGCCTCTGCTTGGGCGGCAACGTGTTCGGGTGGACCGCCGACCGGAACGACTCGTTCGCCGTCCTCGACGCCTACACCGCGGCGGGCGGCAACTTCATCGACACCGCCGACTCGTACATGAACCGGCCGGGCAACGAGCCCGGGCAGTCCGAGCGGATCATCGGCGAGTGGCTCGCCGCCCGCGGCGGCCGGGACGACGTGGTCATCGCGACGAAGGTGGCCCACCACCCGGACTTCAGGGGGCTCGCGCCCGCCAACGTCAAGGCGGCCGCGGAGGCCTCGCTGCGCCGGTTGGGCACCGACCGGATCGACCTGTACTACACGCACTTCGACGACGAATCCGTGCCGGTGGCCGACATCATCACCGCGCTCGACGAGCTGGTTCGGGAGGGCAAGGTCCGCGCGATCGCCGCCTCCAACATCAGCCCGCAGCGGCTCGCGGACTCGCTGGCGTTCTCCGAGCGGGAGGGCCTGGCCCGCTACGTCGCGCTGCAACCGCACTACAACCTGGTCTCCCGCGACACCTACGAGGGCGAGCTGCGGGACGTCGTCGAACGGGCCGGGCTGGGGTGCGTGCCGTACTTCGCACTCGCTTCCGGTTTCCTCACCGGCAAGTACCGGCCGGGCAGCACCGTGGACAGCGAGCGCAGCGAACCGCGGCTGGCCGGGCGGTACGCGGGCAGCGAGCGCTCCGCGCGGGTGCTCGCCGCGCTGGACGAGGTCGCCGCCGAGCGGGGCGCGGCGCACGCGACGGTGGCGCTGGCGTGGCTCGCGCGGCAGCCGACGGTGGTCGCGCCGATCGCCTCCGCCCGCAACACCGAGCAGCTGCCCGCGCTGCTCGCGATGCACGACCTGGAACTGACCGCCGACGACCTCCGGAAGCTGGACGCGGCCTCCGCCTGACTCCGACCAGACCGTCCCGTTCGCCCCGACGACGCCGGGCGAACGGGACGGTCACCTGCCGTCGGCGTGCGGCCGATCACCGCCACCCGAGCCCCCGAACGGCCCATCGGCGCATACGATCACCCGCGGCCCGACGCGAACGACCCGGACGGGAAGCCGAACATGAGCGAGCACGACCACCCCGGTGGCCTGGCGCATCCGCGACAGCCGATGACCGGTCGCGACCCGGACGAACCGGGCCGGGTCGCCACTCCCCTGGAGCTGCTGTTCGACCTGACCTTCGTGGTCGCGGTCGGCACCGCCGCCTCCTTCCTCGCCGAGACGCTGGCCGGGGGGCACGTCGTGCCCGGGATCACCGCGTTCGTGCTCGCGATGTTCGCGATCAGCGTGGCGTGGATCAGCTTCAGCTGGTTCGCCTCCGCCTTCGACACCGACGACTGGCTGTACCGGGCGTTGACGATGCTGCAGATGATCGGCGTGGTCATCTTCGCCCTGGGCCTGCCCGCGCTGTTCACCGGCCTGGCCGAGGAGTCGCGCCTCGAAGTGCGGGTGATCGTGCTCGGCTACGTCGTGATGCGGGTCGCGATGGTGCTGCAGTGGTGGCGAGCGGCGCGGGAATCGCCCGAGTTCAGCGCGGTCGGCTTCGCGAACATCCGGTGGACGGTGCTCGCGCAGGTCGGCTGGGTCGTGCTCGCCTTCGCGAACCTGCCGCTCGGCGTCGCGTTGGCGGCGTTCGTGCTGCTCGGGCTGCTGGAGCTGGCGCTGCCGGTCTTCGCGCAGGGGCGCGCGCACGGCACGCCCTGGCACCCGCACCACGTGGCGGAGCGCTACAGCGCCTTCGCGATCATCACCCTCGGCGAAGGCGTCGTCGGCACCATCGCCTCCTCCGGCGAGCTGCTCGGCGGCGGCAGCGGCGTGAACTGGAGCGGGGACGCGGTCGCGGTGGTCGTCGCGGGCGTCGGCCTGACCTTCGGCATGTGGTGGGTGTACTTCGCGACCCCGTTCGGCGAGGTGCTGGAGCAGCGCCGCGCCCGCGGCTACCTGTTCGGCTACGGGCACATCCTGGTGTTCGGGGGAATCGCCGGGACCGGTGCCGGGCTGCACCTGGCGGGGTTGCAGCTGGAGCACCACTCGACGATCGGCAACGCCACGGTGGTGCTGGCGCTGGCCGTGCCGCTCGGGCTGTACCTGCTGGTCGTGTACCTGCTGCACGCGCTGCTGCTGTCGGAGGCCGACGGGTTCCACGTGCTGCTGCTGGTGATCACGCTCGGGGTGCTCGGGGCCGCGGTGGCGCTCGCCGCGGCGGGCGTGGGGATCGCGGCGTGCCTGCTGGTGGTGATGCTGGCGCCGTACGTGACGGTGCTCGGCCACGAGACGATCGGGCACCGGCACCAGCGGCGCGCGCTGGACGGGCTGCGGCGGCGCTGACGATCATCCGGCGGCGCCGCCGCAGGCGATCACCCGGCGCGGTCGGCGCCGTCGAACGGCAGGCCGCGGGCGAGGAACGCGGTGCCCGCGAGCCCGATCGCGGTGGCGAGCAGCACCCCGGCCGCGCCGACCCCGCTGGCGACCAGCCCCACCGCGCCGGGGGGCCCCCCCCCCCCCGCGGGGGGGGCCGGGGGGGGGGGCGGGGGGGGCCGGGCCCCCCGGGCCGGGG
>NZ_JAIUJZ010000111.1:0-20911 GCF_020176775.1 Saccharopolyspora sp. 6M | reverse complement strand
GCCCCCCCGCGCGGCCCCCCCCCCCCCGGGCCCCCGGCCCCCCCCCCCGCCCGCCCCCCCCCCCCCCCCCCCCCCCCCCCCCCCCCCCCCCCCCCCCCCCCCCCCCCCCCCCCCCCCGGTTCCCGGTGAGGCGCAACGACATCGCGCGCCCGCGCAGGCCGGGCGGTGTCGATTCGGCCAGCCACGACATGGTCAGCGGCTGACCGACGCCGAGCCCGAGCCCGGCGATCAGCACCGCGACGGCCAGCGCCCACACCGGCACCGGTGCCGCGGTCACCGCGAGCCCGACCGCGGCGGCGGTGATGCTCAGCACCAGCAGCTTCCGACGGCCCAGCAGCCGGGTGGTGCTGCCGAGGAAGAACCGGGACACCATCGAGGCCACCGCCCGCAGTCCCAGCAGCCCACCGACCACGCCGGAGGCGATGTGCCGTTCGGCGCCGAGCGCGGGCAGGTACACCACCGACAGGTCCACGGCCGCGAGCACCACGCAGCTCGTGCACAGCGCGGGCACCAGTCCCGGCAGCCGCAGCAGCCCGCGCACTCCCGGCGAGCCGTCCGGTGCGGCGGCCGAGGACGGGGTTCCGCTGGTGATGCCGAAGGAGCACACCAGCAGCGCAGCGGCCAGCGCCGTCGCTCCCCAGAAGATCGGCGTGGTGTCCGGGATCGCCGCCGCACCGCCGAACACGACGATCAGCAGCGGCCCGGCGGCCTGCCCGAGCGAGGCGGCGAACGTGTAGTAGCCGAACGCCGCGTCCAGCCGCGCCGAGGACGTCATGTTCGCCACCAGCGCTTGCTGCCCGATCACCGAACACAGGTGTGCGGTGCCTAGCAGCACGTTGCCCACGACGAGCCCCAGCACCGAGCCGCCGAGGGCCAGGAACGCCGCGCCCGCCGCGCACATCAGCACGCCGCCGGCGACCATCACCCGCCGCTCCCCCAACCGGTCCACGATGTGCCCGGCGGGCAGCGCCAGCACCAGCGGCACCAGCGCGAAGCTGCCGGAGAGCACGCCCAGCCAGGACGCGGGCACGTCCAGCTCCAGCGCCCGGTAGGAGGTGGCGGGCCGCAGCACGAAGGTGACGACCTGGGTCAGGACCGCGTGCGCCAGCAGCACCCACACCCGCCGGTCGAGCCTCACGAGGCATCGCCGTGCAGCAGGCTGCGCGCGGACCGGGCGCTGAGGCTGGCGTCGATGTGCCTGCGCATCAGGTCGGCGGCGGTGTCGGCGTCCCCGGCGATGACGTGTTCGGCGAGCAGCCGGTGCTCGTCGTCGCGCTCGTTGCGCTCCGCGGAGCTGCGGCCTTCGGCGAGCGCGTGCATCCGGTACCGGTCGGCCTTGTCCCACAACCCGTCGAGCGCGTCGACGAGCAGGTCGTTGTGCGAGGCGCGGTAGATCGCGGCGTGGAACCGGCGCTGCTCGGCGAGCTGCTGCAAGGACGGGTCGTTCGGCAGGGCCCGCTGCTCGTCGACGGAGCGGCGGATCTCGGCGATGTCGTCCTTGGTGCGGCGTTCGGCGGCGAGGGCGGCGGCCATCGGGTCCAGCACCCGCCGTAGCTCCACGAGGTCCCGGACCTCTTCCCCGCTGAGCTGGGTGACACGGGCGTCGCGGTGCGCGTCGAGCTCCACGAACCGTTCCGTCATGAGCCTGCGCAGCGCCTCCCGCAGCGGGGTGGTGCTGATCCCGATGGTGCGGGCGAGGGTCGCCTGGTTCAGCACCGAGCCCGGCGGGAACTCGCCGGAGAGGATCTTCTCGCGCACGCTCGCGTAGGCGTACTCGCTCTTGGTCATGCGCGCTGCGACCGGTTCGTCCATGCACCCACCCTTCGATCGCTTATAGCCTCGCACATCGGCGGGACCGACCGCACCGGCGGTGACATCTGCACAGGTCGTGACGTCGGCGACAGCGCCGCCGGAGCCTGGCGGGCCGCAGGATCGGAGCCCGCCGAACCGGGAGGTTATAAGTTAGGCGGCGCTCATTTCGAGACGTCCTTGCCGCGCTGCCAGAACAGCACGCCGCCCTGCGCGACGGCGGCGAGCGCGACCAGCCCGACGGCCAGCCCCGTCATCCAGGACCAGCCGACGTAGAACGCCAACCCGACCACCAGGGCGAGGACGATGAGCGTCCTGATCAGGAACAACGTCATGCTCCGCGTGCTCATCAGGACACCCCTCCCCGTTCCGGAGCGGCGCCGCGCCGCCCCGCGGAACCCTACCGACCGGCCGATCAGCGGTCGTACCGACCGGACTTGACCGCGCCCAGGAACGCCGCGAAACCCGCGCCCGACGTCACCAGCACGGGAGACGCCTCGCCGAGCTTGCTGTCCCGCACCCACGCCCGCCCGGGCACGTCCACCGCCACCTCGACGCAGTTGTTCCCCTGCCCGCTCCGGGATGCCTTGCGCCACTTCGCTGAAGAGATCGACATGTCCGCAGTATCCCTCAGAGATCCACAAGCTCCTTCCTCAGCCCGCGGATCAGCGCAGTGCTGCCGGCCACCGGCAATGCAGTCGACCGCACGTCATCGAAGAGCTTCGCCAACGTGGCCACTTCGTCCGGCTTGTCCACGAGCTGCCCGCCGATCGGGGTATCCATGTACCCGAGGCTTTCGTGGTCCGAGTCCGGAAAACCGAGCAACACGAAGGAACCGTGCGGACATGCGTGCGCTCCCGCTCCGTACGGAAGCACCTGAATGATCACGTTCGGCTGCGCGGACATCGAGATCAGATGATCGAGCTGCGGACCCATGAGATCCGGACCGCCAACACGGCGATGCAGTGCCTCCTCCGCGAGCACGACCCGCAGCTCCAGTCGGGGTTCTTCAAGCAGCCTCCGCTGACGCGCCAGCCTGGCCGAAACCCACGCGTCCAACGTGTCCCCGCTCAGCGATGCACGTCCGACTTGGTGCATCTCCCGCACGTAGTCCTCGGTTTGAAGCAGACCGGGGATGATGCCCAATTCGAACGTGCACACCTGCGAGGCGTCTGTCTCGTAGTCGACATAGGGCGCGAACCACGAAGGAAGCCGGTAAGCGGACCAACGCCCACGACTCGTTCCCGCTCGCCGGATCTCCTCCATCTCGTCCCGGACAGCTTGATCAGCGCCGTAGAGGTCGAGCAAGGCCGCAAGCTCCAGCTTCTTCGCACCCGACCTTCCGGCCTCCATGTGCCTGATCTTCGCTTCCGCGCAGCGGCCGGACGTTGTGCGGTGCGGTTGTGGTGGCGGCGCGATTGGCGGTCCCGGCGAGCACCTGTGGTTCTTGTGTCGCGGAGACGCTGCTCGCCCGAGCGCGGCGAGCGCCCCGCGTTCGGAACGGACCGGGGCTTGGGCGCGGGGTTCTGGCGGACGCCGCTGGCATCGTGTCCTGCGGTGTGCTGGAGGCAGCCTTCCCCGAGCCTGCGGCGGACATGTGCGCGGACCGCTGGATCTGCGCCGGACCGAGCCCGCGGACCTGAGCACCCGGTGCCCCCGCTGCCTGGTCGCGGCCGAGACCGGCCACGAGGGGCCGTGCGTGGCGTGACCTGACCTCGGGTCCGGTGCGCCGGATCCGCGCGAGCCTCCTGTGCGCCGCGGCCTCCCCCGATCCCGGTCGCGCGAGGGAGGACAGGACCCCGCCCCCCCCCCCCCGGGGGGGGGGGGCGGGGGGGGCCGGGGGGGGCCCCCGCCCCCCGCCCCCCCCCCGGGGGCGCCCCGGGGGGGCCGCCCCCCCCCCCCCCCCCCGCGGGGGGGGCGGGGGGGCCTTCGCGTCCGGCGTCGAACAGCTCACCCTCGACTTCCGCGGGGGACGACCACGCCGCCGAAACGCCTGTACCGCTCCGAGAGGTTCGCCGAGTACGGGCGTCTCCCCGGCTTCGTTCGCCCCGGCCGACGGCACTCGTCACGGCGAGGTCCTGCACGTCAAAGACCTCCGCGGTCCGACCGGCTGAAAAGCCCCTGGCACGAGCCGGGATCCCGCTACGCTGATCCACTGATCACGATCGTTGGGGCGGCGGCTGATCAAGGGGGGCGCGGCATGGCGGACGAAGACGAGGACGACGAACGGACCCAGCAACCGGGCGCCGGCGGCGACGTCCCGTGGGTGGCGATCATCGGATTCGCCGCCTCCGTGGTGACCGTGCTCGGATTCCTCGGGTTCCAGAACGTCGGCGAGATCCGGGAATGGGTGGCGTCGGGACCGAGCACGTCCGCCGCACCGTCCGTCGACCGCTACGCCGCGGACACCTCGGAGACCGACGACCCCGGGACCACCGAGGACGCGGAGACCACCGAACCGTCCGAGAACGCCGAAACGACCACCGCGGAAACGACCTCCGACGAGGACGAGCCCGAACACGACCCCACCGACCTGGACGACGAGGCCACCGACCTCACCCCGTTCACCGCACCGGCACTGCTCACGAGCTCCTTCACCACCGAGCGCACCAGGTACGCGCTGGTCGCCTCCGGAGCCAAGCCCTGCACGGCGGCGCTCGGGATGACCGACGAGGTGCCCACCGCGCTCACCGGCTACGGGTGCTCGACGTCGGTGATCGGGGTGTACCGCATCGACGACGACACCGCGGGCGATGACGAACAGGTCGTCGTCACGGTGCAGGTCGTCCCGTTCGACACGGCCGCCGACGCCCGGGGCGCTCGATCGAGCATCGCCGCGAACTCGCGCTGGGACTTCGGGACCTGGTGCCCCGGCTCCGGTTCCGGGCAGGACGTCTGCTCCACCGGATATTCCGCCGCCCGCAAGCACCTCTTCATGCGCCACGACCACCGCTACCTGATCGGGGTATCGGCGGTGTACGCGAACCTCAGCTCGACGGCGGCCGCGGAACCGTGGCTGACCGAGGCCGCAGCGGCGGCGGTGTCGGCGAGCGGGCCGCGGAACCACGAGTGATCCCGGGTCGGCCGCACCAGGTGATCGGGCCGATTCATCCGCGGTGGTGCGAGGAATCCGGGCGGGTGACCGCCGGCGCGTTGAGGCTGCCGAGGAGGGCGAGGGCTTCGGCCGACGGGCTGCCGGGTTCGGCGCGGTAGACCATCAGCTGCTGGCCCGGCGCGCTGTGCACCGAGAACGTCTCGTAGCTCAACGTCATCTCCCCCACCTGCCGGTGGAAGAACCGCTTGGACTCGTGGGCCTTGCGGCGGACGTCGTGCCGCGCCCACAACCGCACGAACTCGGTGCTGTGCAAGGACAACTCGCCGACCAGCTCCACCAGCCGCGGATCCTCGCGGTCGAGGCCGGCGGCCGCGTGCAGCCCGGCGACGGTGTTCTCCGCGACCCGCTCCCAGTCCAGGAAGAACCGGTGCGCGTCCGGATCGAGGAACAGCATCCGCACCAGATCACCGCTGTGGGGATGCCCGCCGTAGAGGGCGGCGCCGAGCTCGTTGTCGGCGAGGACGGTGTAGTAGCGGTCCAGCACGACCGCCGGGGTGCCGGGCCAGGATTCTAGCAGCCGCAGCAGGTTCGGGCTCACCCGCTCCGACCGCGCGGTCCGCCGGACGGTGCCGGGCCGGGTGAGGCGGTGCAGGTGCGTCGTGGCCTCCTCGTGCAGGTGCAGCACCGTCGCCAGCGCGTCGATCACCTGCGGCGACGGGTTGCGCTCCCGGCCCTGCTCCAGCCGCACGTAGTAGTCCGAGCTGACCCCGGCCAGCGAGGCGAGCTCCTCGCGGCGCAGGCCCGCCACCCGCCGCCTGCCCACCGCGGGCAGGTTCCAGTCCTCGGGCCGCACCTGGGCGCGGCGGGCGCGGAGGAATTCGCCGAGCGGGTTGTCACCGTCCATGCCGTCCAGGCTAGGCGCGTCCGGCCGCCGGAGGGTGGCAGCGGAACTCCTAGGCAGGGCGTACGAGCGGGCAGGAGAGGCGGCCGGGCACGGGAAAGGCGGGTCGCCCGCCCCACCCGGCGAACGACCCGCCTTCCACCCTCCCCGACCCGTTTCAGGGGCGGGTGAGCCACTGCGCGGCGTCGCGCACGCCCGCCGCGGTGATCTGGTGCCCGCCAGGGTGCCAGGACGTCGTGATCTCCGCACCGCGAGTGGTCAGCGCCTCGACCAGCCCGTTCGCGGCGGCCAGCGGGGCCATCGGATCGGCCTGCCCGTTGCCGAGGAACACCCGGGTGCCGGTGAGGTCGTGCCGGGGCGCGTCCGGGACGGGCAGCATCGCGGCGAACAGCACCGCCTCGGCCAGCACCTCCGGGCGCAGCAGGGCCACCGCGGCCGCGATGTTGGCGCCGTTGGAGAAGCCGACGGCGACGAGCCGCCTGCCGCGCCACCCGTAGGCGTCCACGGCCTCGGCGAGGAAGTCGGCGAGCTGGTGGGCGCGGGCCACGACGTCCTCGGTGTCGAACACGCCCTCCGCCAGCCGCCGGAACCAGCGGGCCGCGCCGCCCTCCGACACCGGCCCGGCGGGGGCGAGCACCGGGGACCGCGGGCTGAGCTGCTCGGCGAGCCCGCGCAGGTCACCGGGTGCGCCCCCGGTGCCGTGCAGCAGCACCAGGACGGGCGCGTCCGGGGCGCCGTCGGCGTGCTCGTGCGGCAGGGACAGCGCGGTCACCCCAGCACCTCCGGGTTGTTCTCGGCGGGCAGGTCCAGCTTCGGCAGCATGCGGTCGATGTCCTCGCGCTTCGGCTCCAGCCACGGCGGCAGCTTCAACGCGCGCCCCAGTTCCAGCAGGGGTTCGTCCGCGGTGAAGCCGGGTTCGTCGGTGGCGATCTCCAGCAGGGTGCCGCCGGGTTCGCGGAAGTAGAGGGAGCGGAAGTACTGCCGGTCCAGGATGGAGGTGACCTTCACGCCGTCGTCGACGAGCTCCTGCCGCCACGCGGCCTGCGTCGCCTCGTCCGGTGCGCGCCACGCCACGTGGTGCACCGCACCGGCCGCGACCAGGCCGCGCGGGGCGTCCGGGGTGACCAGCACGTCGACGAAGGCGCCCGGCCCGCCGTCCCCGGCGGTGAACCGGAGGCGGTTCTGCTCCTGGGCGGCGAATTCGAGGCCGAGGCCGCGGAACATCTCGGCGGTCGCGTCCTCGTGGTCGACCGACAACGTCACCGAGTGCAGGCCGCGCACCCCGTGCTCGGCGGGCACGGTGCCGCCTTCCCACGGCGCGCGCGGATCGCCCTGCGGGTGCGCGACCAGGGACAGCGCCAGGCCGTCCGGGTCGCGGAAGGTCAGCGCCTCCTCACCGTCGCGGCTGTGCACCCGGCTGGTCTCGACGCCCTGCTCGGCGAGGTGCCGCTGCCACCAGCCGATCGAGCCCTCCGGCACCGAGAACGACGTGGTGGTGGCCTGGCCGGTGCCGTGCCGCCCGCTGGGCGCGTCCTTCCACGGGAAGAACGTCAGCAGCGAACCGGGCTTGCCGGACTCGTCGCCGTAGTAGAGGTGGTAGGTGCCCGGGTCGTCGAAGTTGACCGTCGTCTTGACCAGGCGCAGGCCCAGCGTCCGCAGGTAGAAGTCCGCGTTGCGCTGCGGATCGCCCGCGATCGCCGTGACGTGGTGCAGCCCGCTCGTCGCGATGCTCATCGAAATCTCCACTGCTGGAAGGGAACCCGCGCGGGTGCGCGGGTATCCGGCGGTCCTCCCGCCGAAGGCCCCCCGACCGGGAGGACCGCCGGAGCTTCCGCCGCCCGCAGGGCCACCGAAGCGGTCGGGCGGAAGCGGTCAGGCGCCGTTCTTGAGGCGCCGGGCGACCTCGACGACGCGGCGGGCCTGCACCCCGGCGGCGGTGCGGGTCTCGTCGTCCACCGGCAGCTGGCCCTGGGCGTCGACGTGGCTGGTGCCGTACGGGTTGCCGTCGACGAACTTGGAGCCGTCGGTGTAGCCGGGGCTCACGATGATGCCGCCGAAGTGGTGGATCGTGTTGTACAGCGCCAGCAGCGTGGACTCCTGGCCGCCGTGCTTGGTGGCGCTGGAGGTGAAGCCGCTGTAGACCTTGTCGGCCAGCAGGCCCTGCTGCCACTCGCCGCCGAGGGTGTCGATGAACTGCTTGAGCTGGGCGGCGATGTTGCCGTAGCGGGTGGGCGAACCGAAGATCACCGCGTCGGCCCACACCACGTCCTCGGCCGCGACCTCCGGCACCGACCGGGTGGCCTCGACGTTGGCGCGCCACGCGGGGTTCGCGTCGATGGCGGCGTCGGGGGCCAGCTCGGGCGCCTTGCGCAGGCGCACCTCGGCGCCGGCCTTCTCCGCCTCGGCGACCAGTGCGTTCGCGATCTCGTTGATCGTCCCGGTCGACGAGTAGTAGATGACGCTGAGCTTGACGGGGTCGGCCATGAACAACTCCTTCGCGGGGCCGGGCGTCGAACCCGGCCGGGGTTCTCGTTCGGGAGCTCCGCGGCTCCTCGGGGAGGACGCTATCGAGATTTCCTCTTCCTCGCAAGATACTTTCCGGCGAAGCATCGGGCCGGTAGACTCGCTCCGGCGAACGGACCACCCGAGGGGAGAACAGGTGAGCGGCGGCAGCGCCACGAACGCGGTGCGGACGACGGAGAACGGAGGTGCGCGGGCCGACGCCGGCACCGATGACGACGAGATCGTCACCTGGTGGGGCCTGGTGATCGAGGGCTACCACCTCACCCAGGAACGCCTGATGAGCGAGATCGCCGACCGCTTCGGCCTCGCCCCCGGGTCCTTCGACATCCTGCTGCGCCTGGTGCGCTCCCCCGAGCACAAGATGCCGATGACCCGACTCGCCCGGGAAGCCGCGCTCAGCAGCGGCGGCTTCACCAAGGTCGCCGACCGGCTCGCCGCCGCCGACCTCATCGTGCGCGAACCCTGCGACACCGACCGCCGCGTCACCTACGCGGTGCTCACCGAGCACGGCCTCGACATGGCCGAACGCGCCCGCGAAGCCTGCGCCGAGATCCTGCGTCGCCGGGTCCTCGCCCCGCTCGGGCTGGACCGGTCCGAAGCGCTCGCCGAAGCGATGCGCACGCTGCGCGCCGCCAACGGCGAGGACGGGATCTATTAGCCGCGCAACGGCAACCGGGCCCGCAGCGACCAGGCGCCGTCGAACTCCACCAGCCACGCCTCGTCCAGCAGCGCGGGCGGCGGAAGAGCACCCGCCACGTGCTCGGCGATCTCCCGCGCCCGCTGCGGGGTCACGTCGAGCGCGATCGTGACGTGCGGATCAGGTTCGCCGTACCTGCCGTCGTAGGGGCGCAGGTCCCACCGCGCGGCGAGCTCCGCGGTCAGCTCGCGCAGCGGACCGTCCGGTTCGGGCCGCAACGGCACGAATCCCGTGTCGAGGTGGCGCTGCGCCACGCCCGCGGTGAACTCCACCCGCACCGGTGCGCGGCGCGCGACGAGCTCGGCCAGTTCCGCCAGCACCGCCTCGTCCACCTCCGGCAGGAACGGGTGCAGCACCGTGAGGTGCGCGGGCAACCCCGGCCGCACCGCGCCCGGGAACCGCTCCCCGACCGCACGCAGCAGCGGATCCGCGACGGGAACGGGGAACAGGACGGCGGTGGCACGGGCGGAAGGCATGGGTCCCTTATACCGCCCCGAGATCACCTCGTCCCGCGCACCGCCGGTCTCGCCGGGGGATCGAGCGCCCACCGCCCGGACGATGATCGACTCGACCGCGGTTGGCTAGGCTGGGTGGCCGATCGGGCCCCGGCGCACGGCGGTCCGGAAGCACCCGGACGGCGAACAGGGGCGTGCATGGTGGTCAGGAAGCGGGATCCGGCGCGGACGCTGGCGCTGCTGTGGCGAGCGCCGGAGCACCGCTCCCGCAAACCCGGGCTCGGCGCCGACGAGATCGTGCGGGCCGGCATCGAGCTCGCCGACGCCGAAGGCCTCGCCGCGCTGTCGATGCGCGGCGTCGCCGAACGCCTCGGCGCGGGCACCATGTCGCTCTACACCTACGTGCCGAGCAAGGAAGACCTCATCGACGTCATGCTCGACACCGTCTACGGCGAGATCGAGCCGGCCGGCCCCGAACTCACCGGCTGGCGCGCGAAGCTGGAGCACGTGGCGCGGCAGAACTGGGAACTGCACCGCAAGCACCCGTGGACGCTGGAGATCGGCACCGCCCGCCCCGTGCTCGGCCCGCAGGAGACCGCGAAGTACGAGCGCGAACTGCGCACCGTCGACGGCATCGGGCTCACCGAGGTCGAGATGGATTCGGTGCTGAGCCTCGTGCTCGGGCACGCGCGCACCGCCGCCCGCGGGGCCGCGGAGGCCGCCGACGCCGAACGGCGCACCGGCCTCACCGACGAGCAGTGGTGGCAGGCGCACGCCCCGCTGCTGGACCGGCTGATCGACCCGGAGCACTTCCCCACCGCGGCGAAGGTGGGCACCGCGGCGGGCTCGGCACACGGCGCGGCGACGACCGCGGCGCACCGCTTCGAGTTCGGACTGGCTCGCGTGCTGGACGGCGTGGAAGTGCTCATCCGCTCCCGCGAGCGGTCCGGGAGCTGACGAGACGCCCGCTCACGCCGTTGTGGGCGGGACGTCCCACCGGGAGGGAACCACATCGCCGCCCGCCGGTCCACGGTTCGCGATCACCGCAGGGGTTCCCTCCGCGAACCGGGTTCACGGCGCGACCGCGGGCCGCGGCGCGGTGAGCAGGGTGTCCTCCGGGGCGCGGCGCGGGGTGGCCGGCACCGGGGTGCCGTAGCCGATCCGCAGCACCGCCTGCGGTTCCAGCGTTCCGCCGAGCAGCGCCCGCAGTTCGCCGCGGGTCTCCCGCACCTCGATCACCTGGGAGAGCATCGACGCGGCCAGCCCGAGGGAGGTCGCGGTCAGCAGCAGCCGCTGCAACGCCTCCCCCGCCTCCAGGTCCGCCTGCCTGCCGCGGCCGTACGAGCACAGCACCAGCATCAGCGGGTCGTCCTCGAAGTCCTTGCCCGGCACCCGCGGCCGGTCCCGCCCACCGGAGTAGTCGCGCAGCACCCACTCGTCCTGCGGTTCCCGGGTCGGGCCCGCCGAGGCGGCCTGCACGCCCTCCGCCGCGCCGTCCGGCAATCCCGTCCACGCCGCCATCTCCGCGCGGAACGCCTCGTCGCGCAGCTGCCGGTCATGCGCCCGGCGCACCAGTCCGAGCAGCTCGGCGCGCTGCGGCCGGTCGACCACGTGCAGCCAGGAGTGCTCGGCGGACACCGAGCCGACCAGCGCGGTGCGGTGCGGCTTCGGCACCGGGGTGGCCAGGAACGGGCGCCGGTTGGTTCGGCGGGCGGTGATGGCGCGCAGCAGCGCGGACTGCTCGGCGCGCACCCGGACGGAACCGCCGCGCCGCACCTGGGCCAGCAGTTCCGGTTCCCGCTCGCTGGGCAGCAGGGTGACCAGCGGCCGCACGCCGACGTGCTCCAGCGCCAGCCGCAGGTCGTACAGCGCCGCCCCGCACCCCAGCCGTAGCTCCCGGTCCTCCGGGTCGGTGCCGGGCATCCGGCGGCTGAGGTCGGCGTGCAGTTCGATCACGTCCGCGGTCACCCGGAACAGCCACGGCTGCCGGTTGTGCAGCGACGGGGCCCGGCCGGCCAGCCGCACCACCTGCGCGACCTGCTCCGGTGCGAGCCCCAGCGCCGGCGGGAATGCGGGCACGCCGTCCATGACCTCGTCCTCCTGACCGCGGGAGCGGGGGCGATGCCCCGCGCGATCCACGATGCAGGCCGGGCCGGTCCCGCTGACATGGGCCAAAGTCCCGCATCGGGAGCAGCGCACCCGCCGCCGGAGCCCCGGCTCAGACCGGTTGCGGCAAGCGGCGGCCAGCGGGGCGGGTCGTGGCCTGGTAGCAGGGGCGGCACACCTCGCCGGTGGAGGTCATGGTGAGCTGCGGGGCGAGCAGCCGGAGGCCGTGCTCGGGGGTCTCCTGGCAGATGCCGTGGTGGCCGGCTTGGCGGCACAGGCAGGTGCACAACGCGTCCATCGTTCCTCCTAGGAGTGTCGGCTCCCGGCGCACGCACCGCCGCGACCTCATCGTCGTCCACAGTGGAATCACCGTCGGATCTCCCGCGGGCGCGGGAGGGGCGACCCCGGTGCGAAGGCGCACCACCGGGTTCCCCCACCGGGCTCCCCCGCCGGGCTCGCACCACCCGGCGGGGATCCGATCAGTCCTCGATCGTGCAGAGCACCGCGCCCTGCGACACCGAGTCGCCCGGCGCCGCGCTGAGCCCGGTGACCGTGCCGTCCTTGTGCGCGGTCACGGGGTTCTCCATCTTCATCGCCTCCAGCACGCCGATCAGCTCTCCGGCGGCGACCTGCGCGCCTTCTTCCACGGCGAGCTTGATCAGGGTGCCCTGCATGGGTGCGGTGACCGCGTTGCCGGAGACCGCCCCGCCCGCGCCACCGGCGGCGCGCTTGCGCGGCTTCTTCTTCGCCGCCGCGGCCGGTGCGCCGCCGCCCAGGTCGGCGGGCAGCGAGACCTCCACGCGGCGGCCGTCGACCTCGACGATCACCGTGCGGCGCGGCGCGGCCTCCTCCTCCGGCGGGACGGAGTCCTCGAACGGCGCGAGCCGGTTGTCGAACTCGGTCTCGATCCACCGGGTGTGCACGGTGAACGACTCCAGGCCGGTCTCGGCGACGTACGCCGGGTCGCGCAGCACGGCGCGGTGGAACGGGAGCACGGTGGCGATGCCGTCGACCTGCATCTCCTCCAGCACGCGGCGGGCCCGCGCGATGGCCTGCGGGCGGTCGGCGCCGGTGACGATCACCTTCGCCAGCAGCGAGTCGAACTGGCCGCCGATCACGCTGCCCGATTCCACGCCCGCGTCCACCCGCACGCCGGGTCCGGCGGGGGCGACGAACCGGGTAACGGTGCCCGGGGCGGGCAGGAAGTTGCGGCCCGGGTCCTCGCCGTTGATCCGGAACTCGATGGAGTGGCCGATCGGGGTGGGGTCGGCGTCCAGGTCGAGGTGCCCGCCCGCGGCGATGCGGAACTGCTCGTTCACCAGGTCCAGCCCGGTGGTCTCCTCGGAGACGGGGTGCTCGACCTGCAGCCGGGTGTTGACCTCCAGGAAGGAGATGGTGCCGTCGGCGCCGACGAGGAACTCGACGGTTCCGGCGCCGTGGTAGCCGGCCTGCGCGCAGATGGCGCGGGCGGCGGTGTGGATCTGCTCGCGCTGCGCGTCGCTGAGGAACGGGGCGGGCGCCTCCTCCACCAGCTTCTGGTGCCTGCGCTGCAGCGAGCAGTCCCGGGTGCCGACCACGATGACCTTGCCGTGCTGGTCGGCCAGCACCTGGGCCTCCACGTGGCGCGGCCGGTCCAGGTAGCGCTCCACGAAGCACTCGCCGCGGCCGAAGGCCGACACGGCCTCGCGCACCGCGGAGTCGAACAGCTCCGGGATCTCCTCCAGCGTGCGGGCCACCTTGAGGCCGCGACCGCCACCGCCGAAGGCGGCCTTGATCGCGACGGGCAGCCCGTGCTCCTCGGCGAAGGCGACGACCTCGTCGGCGTTCGCGACCGGGTCCTCGGTGCCGGGCACCAGCGGCGCCCCGGCGGCCAGCGCGATCTTGCGGGCGGTGACCTTGTCGCCGAGGTCGCGGATCGCCTGCGGCGTCGGGCCGATCCACACCAGCCCGGCGTCCAGCACGGCCTGCGCGAAGTCGGCGTTCTCGGACAGGAAGCCGTAGCCCGGGTGCACCGCGTCCGCCCCGGCGCGGGTCGCCGCGGAGATCACCTTCTGGAAGTCCAGGTACGACTCGGCGGCGGTGGTGCCGCCCAGCGCGAACGCCTCGTCGGCGAGGCGGACGAACACCGCGTCGGCGTCCGGTTCGGCGTACACGGCCACCGAGGCGATGCCGGCGTCCCGGCACGCCCGCACCACTCGCACCGCGATCTCGCCGCGGTTGGCCACCAGAACCTTCTTCAACCCCATGGTGTTCACACCATCCCTGTACGCAGTGGTCGTGTCCCGGCGGGTCCCGGTGCGGGAACCGGCCGGTCGTTCTTCGGGGCGCGCGCGGCGCCGGGTGCGGCGCGCATCAGCGCGGCCGCGTGGAGTAGCGCCACGCCCCCTCGCCGGGACGCGGGGCCGCCTGCGCCGGGCCGAACCGCAGCCGGTCCGCGCGGGAGACCCAGTACGACACCGGTCCCCGCGGTTCCGGTTCCGGTGCGGCGGCACCGAGCGCGCTGATCGTCGCGGTCAGCGCGGCGAGCTCGGTGTCGGTGGGGCTGCCGCGCACGACGCGCAGCAGCGGTCGCGGCCGCGCCCCGGTGCCGTCGTCCTCCCCGCTCAGCACGTCGAGCCGCGGCGCGTTCTCGTCCGGACTGCTCATCGCGGCTCCTTCACAGCGGGATGTTGCCGTGCTTCTTGGCGGGCAGGGACTCCCGCTTGTCCGCCAGCATCCGCAGCGACCGGGCCAGGTAGCCGCGGGTGTGCGAGGGCGGGATCACCGAGTCCACGTAGCCGCGTTCGGCCGCCACGTAGGGGTTGCACAGGGTGTCCTCGTACTCCTGCTGGAGCTGGGCGCGCAGCGCCTCCACGTCCTCGCCGCGCTCGGCGGCCTCCTTCAGCCTGCGCCGGTAGAGGATGTTCGCCGCGCCCTGGGCGCCCATCACCGCGATCTGCGCGGTCGGCCAGGCCAGGTTGATGTCCGCGCCGAGGTGCTTGGAGCCCATCACGTCGTAGGCGCCGCCGTAGGCCTTGCGGATGATCACGGTGACGAGCGGGACGGTCGCCTCGGCGTAGGCGTAGAGCAGCTTCGCACCGCGCCGGATGATGCCGTTCCACTCCTGGTCGGTGCCGGGCAGGAACCCGGGCACGTCCACGAAGGTCAGCACCGGCACGTTGAACGCGTCGCAGGTGCGCACGAACCGCGCGGCCATCTCGCTGGCGTCGATGTCGAGGGTGCCCGCCATCTGGGTGGGCTGGTTGGCCACGACGCCGACGCTGCGCCCTTCGACGCGGCCGAAGCCGACGACGATGTTCGGCGCGAACAGCGCGGAGACCTCCAGGAACTCGCCGTCGTCGAGGACGCGGGTGAGCACTTCCTTGACGTCGTAGGGCTGGTTCGGCGAATCCGGCACCAGCGCGTCGAGTTCGAGGTCGGACTCCCCCACCCCGTCGGCGATGGACCCGGCCTCGGCGTCCGCGTCGAACGCGGGCGGGTCGGAGAGGTTGTTCGACGGCAGGAACGACAGCAGTTCCTTGACGTAGTCGACCGCGTCCTGCTCGTCGGAGGCCAGGTAGTGCGCGTTGCCGGAGCGGGAGTTGTGCGTGCGGGCGCCGCCGAGCTCTTCGAAGCTGACCTCTTCCCCGGTCACCGTCTTGATCACGTCGGGCCCGGTGATGAACATGTGCGAGGTCTGGTCGACCATCACGGTGAAGTCGGTGATCGCCGGGGAGTAGACCGCTCCGCCCGCGCACGGCCCCACGACCAGCGAGATCTGCGGGATGACGCCGGAGGCGTGGGTGTTGCGCTTGAAGATCTCCGCGTAGAGCCCCAGCGCGGCCACGCCCTCCTGGATCCGGGCGCCGCCGGAGTCGTTGATGCCGACCAGCGGGCAGCCGGTCTTGAGCGCCAGGTCCATCACCTTGACGATCTTCTCGCCGAACACCTCGCCGAGGGAGCCGCCGAACACGGTGAAGTCCTGCGAGAACAGGCAGATCTTGCGCCCGTCGACGGTGCCGTAGCCGGTGACGACGCCGTCGCCGTAGGGCCGGTCGGCGTCCAGGCCGAAGTTGGTGGAGCGGTGCCGGGCGTGCTCGTCGAGTTCCACGAACGAGCCGGGGTCGAGCAGCAGGTCGATGCGCTCGCGGGCGGTGAGCTTGCCCTTGGCGTGCTGGCGTTCGATGGCCCGGTCGGAACCCGCGTGCACCGCCTCGTGGTTGCGCCGGTACAGGTCCGCCAGCCGGCCGGCGGTGGTGTGGATGTCCGGCTCCTCCGCGGGCGGGACGCCCACCGGTTCCGTCGCGCTGCTCATCGCTCCTGCGACCGCCATTCCTCGCTCGTGGACGATTCCGCGGCCGTGCGCGCCGATCCGGCGGGCGGACCGCGTCGGCACGACCGGAACCCGGGCTGGCCCGGGTTCCCCGAGCGGAGGCTAATCCGCGGACGTCCGGCGAGTCAACCGAGAAGTGAGCAGGCCCTACCCGGCTCCGGTACGGGAAAGCGCTGGTTCACGACCACCACGGTCCAGAGAAGTGAACAGCCGCTAGTGGGGTTCCGAGCCGCTGGTGAACATCAGCGCGGCGCCGACCCGGCGCACCGCCTCCGGGGCGCGGACGGTGCCGGTGCGGGCCATGTCGTTGGCCAGCGTCAACGTGGCCTGCACCAGGACCCGCGCGGTGGCCGCGTCCAGCTCCGGGCGCACCTCGCGCAGCAGCGCCACCCACTCGGTCACGTACTCGTGCTGGGTCTGCCGCGCCCGGTGCCGCTCGTGGTCGGGCAGGTCCCCCCCCTCGCCGACGAGGATGTCGATGAACCCGCCGTGGTCGAGGGCGAAGGTGATGTAGGACCACAGCAGCGCGCGCAGCGCCTCGGCCGCGTCGGGCCGGCGCACCAGGGTCCGGCCGAGGTCGATCTCCAGCCACGCCGAGCCGCGGGTGATCACCGCGTCGAGCAGTTCCTGCTTGCTGGCGAAGTGGTTGTAGACGCTGGGCCCGGCGATGCCGACCTCGGCGCCGATCTCCTCGGTGGTCACGGCCGCGTAGCCGCGTTCGGCGAACAGCCTGGTCGCCGCGGACAGCAGCTGGCGCCGTCGGGACGAACCGCCGCGCTGCAGCAGCCGCGCGTCCGCGTCCGGCGTGGCCGCCCCGCGCCCGGACAGCAGCGGCGGCAGCCCGGCGACGGTGACGATCACGTCCCGCAGCAGCGCCTCGAACTGGGCCCGCGGCAGCTCCACGCGGTGGTACGACGGGCTGGTCAACGCGCTGAACAGGCACCAGCCGCGGAACCGCGCATCCTCCTCGGCCAGGTCGGGCCGCCAGGAACGGGCGAGGTCGGCGAGGCCGCCCGCGACGACCCGCAGCTGGTCCTTGAGCTCGTCGCGGTCCTCCGCGGGCAGGTGCCGGGCCTCCCGCTGCCACAGCACCCCGAGCTCGCGGTGGTCCAGCGCGGTCGCGGCCAGTTCCCGCACCACCGCGTCCAGGTCGTCGGAGCGCGCCCCCAGCACCCGCTCGAACGGGTGCAGGTGGTCGAGCACGACCCGGTGCAGCAGCAGCTGCTTGCCCTTGAAGTGGCGGTACAGCGCGGACGGGCCGACCCCGACGGCCTCCGCGATGTCGCTGACGCCGACCCGCGCGTAGCCCTGCTCGTAGAACAGGCGGGAGGCGGCGGCGATGATGAGCTCCCGCCGGTTCCGCGGCCGGGTCCCACCCGGCTTCGTCTCGGCCACTGGCCCGACCTCCCGGCACGCTCGTCCCGGCGCGTTCGCGCCGCGTTCCCGGCACAGGATAGGCCGGGCGCCGCCGAGCACCGGTCCTCCCGCACGCGGCCGCGCATCCGCTACGGTCAGCGCTGACCGCGAAGAGTGGATCACGGCCGGGCGAAAGCGGCCGATCCGACCTCAGCCTCGGAGGAGGCCCGGCATGACCGGCAGCACCGGGATCCGCACCAGCACCGGCGACGGCGTGCGCACCGTCCACCTCACCCGGCCGGAGCAGCGCAACGCGATGGACGGCGCGATGTTCGCCGCCTACTACACCGCGCTCGCCGAAGCCGACGACGACCCGGAGGTGCGGGCGATCGTGGTCACCGGCGACGGCGACTGGTTCTGCAGCGGAGCCGCGCCGGACGCCCTGCACCTGCTGGCCGGGGACGACGCGCCCGACCTGGAGACCGCGCTCGGACATCCGCCGCACCTGCCGATGACGCTGCGAAAACCGCTGATCGCGGCCGTGAACGGCGGCGCCGCCGGGCTGGGGCTCGCGCAGGCGCTGTTCGCGGACGTGCGGTTCCTGGCCGAGGGCGCGCGGCTGTCCACCGCGTTCAGCAAGCTCGGCCTGATCGGCGAGTACGGCACCGCCTGGCTGCTGCCCCGGCTCGTCGGCGTGGGCGCCGCGATGGACCTGCTGCTGTCCGCCCGCAAGATCGACGCGGCCGAGGCGGCGGCGCTCGGCCTGGCGCAGCACGTGCTGCCGCGGGCCGAGGTGCTGCCCGCCGCCCAGGAGTACGCCCGCGGGCTCGCCGCGCACTGCTCACCGCGGTCGATGGCGGTCATCAAGCAGCAGGTGTGGCGCGGGCTCGACCTCGACGGGCCGCGGGCCGTCGCCGAATCGGTGCGGCTGATGGGCGAATCGCTGCGGGCACCCGATTTCCAGGCCGCCGTGCAGCGCCTCGGGCAGCGCGAACCGATCGACTTCCCCCCGCTGCCGCCGAACCGATCGGCGTGAGCGGCGCCGCCCGCGGAACTGCTCCGCGCGGCGCCGGATTCACCCGGAACCACCACTCCCGCGGCGTGCCTCGAACCAGGCGCGCACCTCGGCCGGGAGCCGATCCCCCACCCCGGGCTCCGGGTCGTAGCAGGCGGCGTAGGCCTCCGCGAACCATTCCTTCGGGGTCGAGAACTGGTAGTTGGACAGCGCGTGCGCGCGGCGCTGCGCCGTCGAGTAGCTGACCCAGTCGTCGTACTGGTCCACGTGGTAGGTGCGCCCCTCGACGTCGAGGACGGTCGCGCCGCCGTCGTCGAGGGACCAGGGCTGCGCGAGGGCGAGCCGGACGAACCGCAGCGCCAGGTCCCGGCGCCGCTCGAACTCCGGCGGTGCCAAGAGCGCCTTGAACCGCTCGAAGTACGCGTGCAGCCGGTCCCCGTTCCCGCGCACCTCCGGCGTGCGGATCAACGCGGAGAGCGTGCTCACGGCGGCCGCCTGCGGCAGCCCGCCGAGCACGTCGAGGAGGTCGGCCTTCCGCAGCACCGCCCTCGCGACCTCGCCGTCCGCGTCGCCGCCGTGGACCCGCCAGCCGCCGAAGCGCTCCTGCGCGGCGAGCTCGACCGACCACTCGACCATCGCGTCGACGGAGTGGCCCACCTCGTGGCGGACGGTCCACTCCAGCAGGTTCCCGTGGGCCAGCTCGTCCGAGACGCCGGCCATGACGTGCCGCCGCCCCGGGCGGATCCCGAGCCGGTGGTCCTGGCGCAGGCCGACGCCGCTCATCCCGCTCAACGCCCCGTGGTCCATCAGGCGGCGCTGCCAGTGGGAACCCCGGTTGAGCCGCGCGTACAACCAGCCGGGTGCGCGGATCCCCCCGGCGAGGATCGGGCGCACGATGCCGATGGTGCGCTCGTCCTCGTCGTAGGCGCTGGCGCGCGCGCCGCCCGGGTCCGGTTCGATGGCGACGAGCTGCTCGTTCGGACCCAGGTCTTCGCTCGGCAGGGTGGCCAGCGCCGTGTCGATCCGGTCCAGCTCGGCGTGGGTGAAGTGCTCCCGGTCGCCGGGAGGCGGCCCGATCCGGATGCCGTACTCCTCGCTCAGCCGCCGCTCGCGCTCCTCGACGCCGTCCCGCCCGGCTCTCTCCCGTGCGGCGCCGTGGCCCGCTGCCGCGGCGTTTCCGGTGCGTTCCGCGGCGCCGGTTCCGGCCCGTTGCACGGCCTCGCCCCGGGAACGCCGCACCCAGTCGGCCGCCGCCGCGTTGCCGAGCGTGCGCTGGAGCGCGACCAGGCGGGCCTGCCACGGACCGCCGTCGAGTTCGGGCGCCGCCGATCGGGGCGCGACCGCGCGCGGCTCCCGCCCGGCGGGTGCACGTTCGTGGTGTCGCACGGCCACCTCCCCCAGCGCGCGGAGCCACCCGGCTCCCGACGAGTCTCCGCCGCTCGCGAGCGGGGTCGCAAGGTCGTCGCGGGCCCGCTCACCTGCCCGGGAGGGCACCGCGGGCTGCCCGGACGGCCCCGTGCGGGCGTTCGAGACGGCCCCGGCGCGGACGTTCGGGACCGGACCCTGCTGCGACCTCCGCGCCGCGGGCCGATCTCCCGACCCCGCCGCCGCTACCGCAGTAGCCTCCGTCACACCCGGCGGGCCCGTCTCGTTGCACCCGTCGAGGGCTCGGCCGGAACCGGCCCGCAGAGGAGGTTGGCCATGGCACGCACCTGGTTGCGGCGCATCGCGGAACTGGACCCGGTCACCGACCACCAGGAGATCTACAAGATCTCGGCGGGATGCGAGTTCCCCTTCGACTACCAGCGGGCGCTGGAGTTCGCCCTGTTCCGGACGTACTGCGTGCCGAGCATCTCGGCGCTGCTGGCCGCGACCGGCGAGTTCGAGAAGCGGCCGCAGCAGCGCTACGACGACACCGCGCTGCTGATGACCGAGATCGCCGAGCACGGCTACGACTCCGAACGCGGCAAGCAAGCGCTGCGGGTGATCAACCGGGCGCACGGGCGGTACGTGATCTCCAACGACGACATGCTCTACGTGCTGTCGACGTTCGTCTACGATCCGGTGGACTGGATCGACCGGTTCGGCTGGCGGCCGCTGCACCCGCACGAGCGGGACGCGGCGTTCCACTACTTCCTGGCCGTCGGCAAGCGGATGGGCATCAAGGACATCCCGCCGACCTTCGCCGAGTTCCGCCGGTTCAAGGACGAGTACGAGCGGGAGCACTTCCGCTACTCGGACACCAACCACGCCGTGGGCCGCTACACGATGGACCTGTTCTGCTCGTGGTTCCCGAAGCCGCTGCGGCCCGCGGTCGGGCTGGGGGTGCGGGCGCTGCTGGACGAGCCGATGCTCACCGCGTTCGGCTTCCGCGCCGCACCGGCGTGGGTCGGGGCCGCGGCGCGCGGTGGGCTGAAGGCGCGGTCGGCGGTGGTGCGGCTGCTGCCGGAGCGGCGGATCTCGAAGCTGACGCAGGACCCGAAGAGCCGCACCTACCCGAACTACCCGCACGGCTACACGCCCGAGGACCTCGGCGCGCCCCCGCCGCCGAGCGACCTCGACCCGAAGTGGCTCCGCCGCGGGTGCCCGTTCCCGGCACCGAGCGAGAAGACCAGCTGACCGCACCCAACGCGACCGCACCCGCGCGGCGATCCCCCGGCCCCCGGGTGCGCGGTCCGCCCC
>NZ_JAIUJZ010000110.1:0-43287 GCF_020176775.1 Saccharopolyspora sp. 6M | reverse complement strand
CCCACCTCCCCACCGCCACCCGAAGAACTCGAACGCCCCGTCCACACCATCGTCCGGCACCTGCACCAGGAGCTGGGTCGCCGCGCTAGTCGACGACGGCGGGGAGCGGCGGCAGCTGGTGGATCTCGCCCGCCTCGTGCAGGCGCAGGAAGGCGTCCACCACGCCGGGGTCGAACTGCGTGCCGCTGCCGTCGCGCAGCTCCTGCACCGCCTCGTCCACGGTGAGGGTGCGCCGGTACGGCCGGTCGGCGAGCATCGTCGCCCACGCGTCGCACACCGACACGATCCGCGCCTCCAAGCGGATCTCCTCGCCGCGCAGCCCCAGCGGATAGCCCTTGCCGTCCCAGCGCTCGTGGTGCTGGCGCACGATCTCGGCGATGTCGTCCAGGTCCGGCACCGCGCGCACCAGCCGGTAGCCGTGGTCGGGGTGCTCGCGCAGCAGCGCCCATTCGGCGTCGTCGAGCGCGGCGGGTTTGCCCAGCACCGACGCCGGGATCACGATCTTGCCGACGTCGTGCAGCCGTCCCGCGAGTTCCGCGTCCTGCACGGTGCCCGCCGCCGCACCCATGGCCTCGCACACGATCCGGGCGTAGGAGCCGACGGCGCGGCCGTGCGAGTGCGAGGACAGGTGCCGGTCGACCAGGTCGCTGACGGCGTGCAGGTAGCCCAGCGAGGCGGTGTGCTCCGACGCCGAGCCGGGCCGGTCGCCGACGGAGATCCGGTCGCGGCCTTCGGCCTTCGCCGCGTACAGCGCGCGGTCGGCGGCGGCGACGATGCGCACCGGGTCGTCCTGGTGGCCGTCGGCGAGGGCGGCTCCGACGGAGGTGGTGACCGCGATGCTCGCCCGTTCGGCGCGGGCGACGGGTTCGCGGGCGATCGCGTTCCGCAGCCGTTCGGCGATCGCGGGCACGTCCTCCGGTGCGACGTCGGTGGCCAGCAGCGCGAACTCCTCGCCCCCGTAGCGGGCCAGCACGTCACCTTCGCGGACCACCGCGCGCAGCCGCGCCGAGACCTCCAGCAGCACCCGGTCCCCGACGGGGTGCCCGTACCGGTCGTTGATGGCCTTGAAGTGGTCGATGTCGGCGATGAACACGGCGAGCCGGGTGCGGGTGCGCCCCGCCCGCGCCAGTGCTTTCGGCAGTTCCGCCTCGAAGTACCGGCGGGTGTGCAGCCCGGTGAGCGAGTCGGTCACCGCGAGCCTGCGCTGCTCGGAGACCATCACCACGAGCCTGCCGAGGGTGAGCAGGAACAGCACCGCGCACGCCACCGCGATCGCGTTCACCGAACCTTCGGACACCCGCGAGTTCTCCAGCACCAGCACGCCCGGTGCGATGAGCGAGGCGGCCGCGAGCATCGTGACCCGCAGCGGGCTCAGGTTCAGGTCCTTGCCGGGTCCGGCCTGGGCCACCGCCGCCATCGTCGGGTGCAGCCCGGCGGCGCCGAGCGCGATGTTGCCTGCCAGCCACAGCACGTCCAGGAAGTTGCCTGCCGCGTAGCTTCCGTCGATGCGTTGCAGCACGTAGATCGAGTCGGCACCGAGGAACGCCAGCAGGTTGGCGACCAGCAGGAAGAACGCCGGCGGCCGCGGCCCGGGGTCGAGCAGCAGCCGCAGCCCCACCGCCAGCAGCGCCAGGTCCAGCACCGGGTACGCCACGTACGCCGAGGTCGTCAGCGTCGACTCGTCCGCACTGGTCAACGGCTGGATCAGGTACAGCCAGGACAGCAGCGCCGCCGCCACGCCCAGCACGGTCGCGTCGATCAGGCTCGGCAGGTCGCGCCGCGGCGCGCGGGCCCGGATCAGCAGCAGCACCCCGGCGACGATCAGCGGGTAGTGCGACAGGTACAGCACGTCGGCCACGAACGGGAACGTGGTGATGCCCAGCAGGTAGTGCGCGGTGTAGAAGCTCGCGTCGGCGAAGAAGTACACGGTCTGGCTGGCGGCGATCAGCAGCCACGCCAGCTGCCACCGCGGCCGGTACCGGCGCACGCCCAGCAGCAGCGCCGGAACGGCGGAGGCGCTGATCCCGCAGTACAGCACGATGCGCAGCGCACCGGTGCCGTCGACGCCCGCGAGCGCGAAGTAGACCAGCGCGACCAGCGCGCAGCCGATCAGATAACCCGGCCATCCGAGGCCGCCGAACGTCCGGCGGACGGTGCTGATCATCGGTGCCTCTCCACTCGGGACCCGGCCGATCGGCGACGCGTCCGCGTCGGTTCCGCGCGGTGCGGAGCGGGCCCGCCGAAGATCGGCACCACCTTAGTGGCGCGGTCCCGGCCCGGGGAACACGTGGCTCGTGGCCGGAATCCGCACGCGCCGGTGCGCGATGTGGACGGTCCGCCGCCGTGGACGGTTCGTCCGAGCGATGATCGTCCCGCCCGGGTGCGGTGCACAGTGGACCCACCGCTGCACGGCGATCGTGGGGAAATTCCTCACCGCCGGACGCTGCCGCGGCCCGTGACGGGGCCCGGCGGACCGGCGCGGCGCGCAAGGGGGAGCCGCGGCACCCCCGAACCCTCGGGAGCGCCGCAACGAGTGCGGACGCCGACCTCCGCGATCAGGTCAGCGCGCTCGGATCCGCGGGCACGTCCACCGCGTGCTCGCGCAGCGCGCTTAGCGGCACCACCTCGATGGCCTTCGCGTGCGTGGCGGCCAGCAGCACCGGCGGCGCCGCTCCCGCCGAGTACGCCTCCAGCCAGCGCGACGCGCACACGCACCAGCGGTCACCCGGCTGCAACCCGGCGAACCCGTGCTCGGGGCGCGGCGTCACCAGGTCGTTGCCCGTTTCCTGCTGCTGCACCAGGAATTCGGTGGAGACCACGGCGCACACCGTGTGCTCGCCGACGTCCTCCGGCCCGGTCGAGCAGCATCCGTCGCGGTAGAAACCGGTGAGCGGGTCGGTGCCGCAGGGCTCCAGCTCGCCACCGAGAACGTTGCGATCGGTCGTCATGAGGGCACCTTCACTCCAACACCTGGACGCCGGTCCGGGCCGGCACCTCAGGCCCGGAACCCGATGAGGTTCCAGTGTGGCGAGAACAGCGGTATCCGTCCAGTGGCCGCGGCGGTCTAGCGGGGCATCCTGCGCCAGATCGGGCGCGGTACGTAGCGCAGCACCCCGAACAGCACCCGCAGCGCGAACGGCACCCACACCTCCACCCGGCCCCGGCGCAGCGCCTTCGCGGCGGCGTCGGCGACCTGGCCGGGCGTGCTGGAGAACGGTGCCGGGGACATGCCCTCGGTCATCCGCCCGACGACGAACCCGGGCCGGACCACCAGCAGGTGGACGCCGCTGCCGGCCAGTGCGTCGGCGAGGCCGGCGGCGAACCCGTCGAGCCCGGCCTTCGCCGACCCGTACACGTAGTTGGCCCGCCGCACCCGCACCCCGGCGACGGAGGAGAACACCATCAGGCGGCCGCGGCCCTGGGCGCGCATCAGGTTCGCGAGGTGGGTGAGCACGGAGACGTGCGCGACGTAGTCGGTGTGCACGATCGACACCGCGTGCTCGGCGTCCTGCTCGGCCCGCTCCTGGTCGCCGAGGATGCCGAAGGAGACGATCACCTCGTCGAGCGAGCCGTGCCGCGCGGTGAGCTCGTCCAGCAGCGGGCGGTGCGATCCGAGGTCGTCGGCGTCGAACTCGACGCGTTCCACCGCCACCGCACCCGCTTCGCGCAGCCGCGCCTCCTGCTCGTCGAGGTCGCCGCTGCGGCGCGCGGCCAGGACCACTTCGCGGTTGCCGTCGCCGACGAGGCGGGCGGCCAGTTCGACACCGATCTCGCTGCGGCCGCCGAGGACCAGAACCGTGGAGCTCATGGCCGATCAGTGTGCCCGAGGGGTTCAGCGCACCTCGGGTGAGGGGGTGAGGCCGCCGCGGCAGAACGCCACGACCTTCTCCCGCAGCGCACCGTCGGACACGGCGGCCACGGCGTCGTGCCCGGCGTCCACCTCGAGGTACCGCAGCGCGGGCCCGGACAGCGCCGGTCCGGCCAGCTGGTGGCGCAGCGACCTGGCCCGGTCCACCGGCACCAGCTCGTCACCGGTGCCGTGCACCAGCAGCACCGGTGCCGTGTTCGCCGCGGAGGCGCGTGCCAGTTCGTCGCCTTCCACCACCAGCGGCGCCAGCGCCGCGCACGCCGACCACAGGCCGGGGGTGCTGCCCGCGGCCTGCAGGGCGAGCCGCCCGCCGTGCCCGCCGCCGAGCAGGACCGGCCCGGGCAGCCCGGCGCGCTGCGAGCGCAGGTGGTGCCCGAGCGAGATCACCCCGGCCAGGTCCGGCCCGCCCCACCGGCCGCCGTCGGACCGGCGGTTCGGCGCGATCACGGCCACCCCGACCGACGCCAGGTCCTGGAACAGCGGGTGGAACTCCCAGCGCCACAGCTCGCCTTCGGTGTGGTGCAGCGCGAGCACCACGTGGTCGCAGGTCCGCCACTTGGTGCCGCCGTAGACGACGGCCTCGATGCCGCCGCCGAGGCGCAGCAGGTCCGCGGAGGCCCACGGCGGCAGCTCCGGGCCGGTCTCCTCGGGCAGCGCCGAGCAGGAACCGCTCGGTGACACCGTGACCAGCGTCGGCGGCCGCGCGGGCGAGGAGAACGGCACCCGCACCGTCTTGCCGTTCAGGTGCGCCCGGTCGCCGGTGCGGCCCGGCGGCAGGGTCAGCGCGGTCAGCTTGTCCTCCCGCGGCGCGTAGAGGTCGAGCGCCGACAGCGCGCCCGATTCCCGCCGCAGCAGCACCCGCTGCCCGCCGTCGTCGACGGTCAGCGGGATGTGCGTCGGGCACAGCCGGTCCGGGAACCGGACGCTGCCCGCCCCGTCCAGCAGCACCCAGCCGACCCGGTCCGCGCCGCTGGAGGTGGAGCGCACCAGCAGCAGCTTGGACCGCTGGTGGTGCAGCAGGATCCGGTCGTCGCTGCTGGGGGACAGCGAGAACAGCGGTTGCCACGAGCCGCGCCGCAGATCGGCCAGCACCCCTTCCACGGCCTGCCCGGGCCGGGTCAGGTTCAGCGCCAGCAGATCCGCGTCGGTGTCGAGCCACACACCCCCAGTGGCGGCACCGGGCAGCCGCACGAGTGGCTCGACACCGGGCGGGCCGTCGGTGAGTCGCCAGACGGCCGTTCGTTCCGGGTCCTCCTGCGCGACCAGGAAGCCCAGTTGCGCCGCCGACGGGCTCGGCAGCAGATAGCCGTCCGCGGCGCGCACCTGGCCGACGATGTGCGCGCGCGGTGCGGACGGGTCGACGAGTTCCAGTTCGGCGAGTCCGCCGCCGCGGTTCACCAGCAGCAGCACCCGGCCGTCACCGAGCGGCAGCACCTGGGCGCGCGGGTCGACACCGGAGTCGGTGTGGATGAGTTCCGGTTCGCCGCGGACCTTCCCGGGCAGCTGGCCGAAGCGGCGGGCGCGCAGCGAGTGCGGCCGGGGGCCGCGCGGGGCGAACGACCACAGCTCCAAGGTCGAGACCTCGGCGCTGGTGCGGATGCACGCGATCTCCCGGCCATCCGGGGAGAAGCCGAAGTTCGACCTGGACACGGCGGACGTGGCCGGCCGGATCGGTGCGGGTGCGCTCATGAGCACCCCGGGAGGGCGGATTGCACTCCGCGAGAGTAGGAAACCGCAGTTCAGGGCGGTTTAGGGTTTCCTTAGAGGTGAGCCTGTATCACCCGTCCCGGGCAGGATCCTCACTCGGAGGTGTCAGCCGGGCGGCGAGTTCCGGGAACGCCGGGGAACGGGCGCGGATCGATGGAGATCTCCTGCATCCGCTTGCGGTAGAGCTCGTAGCGCCGCCGCGCCTCGCCGAAGCGTTCCGCGCGCAGCAGGGTGGCGACCAGGTCGAGGTGCGCCTCCTCGTCGTACTGGTCGTCGCGCAGCAGCCGCAGCGCGAACCGCGCCACCCGGTCGGTGTCGCCCTCGTCGCGGGAGCGCCGGGTCAGCGCCCGCAGCAGCGCGGCGTGCGTGGTGCGCAGCTCGTCGGCCAGCGCGTCCGCCCACTCCTGGTACGGGTCGTCCTCCAGGAAGTCGCCGGTGTAGGCGGCCTCGGCGTCCAGCAGCAGCGCGGTCGCGGCGGGGGAGTCCTCGCGGTCGGCCTGCAACGCCCGGTCGGCGAGGGCGAGGAACGATTCGACGTCGATGCGCACGCACCTCGGGTCGAGACCGACCGTGCCGGTCTCGCTGGTGCGCAGTACCGATCCCGCGGCCGGGCCGGACGTGGCCAGCACGTCGCGCACGGTGGACAGCAGCACCGAGAGCCGGTTGCCCGCGCGTACCGGGTCCACCTCCGGCCACAGCAGTTCCATCAACTCTTCGCGGCGCATCGGGCGCCGCTTGGCGACGAGGATCTTCAGCAGGTCGCGGGCCTTGCGGGACTGCCAGGCCGCGCGCGGCACCGGCACCCCCGCGTGCTCGATCCGGAACACGCCGAGCGCGCGCAGCAGGACCGGCGGCGCCAGCCGGGCGACCGCGGCCAGCGGGCCGGCGGCGGCGCGGGCGTCGGCGGCGGCACCGTGCTCCAACAAGGTGCGTTCGGCGAGTTCGGCCACCGCGCCCGCCCCGCCGGGGGCCGGGGCCAGGCGGTGGCGCAGCAGCAGGGCCTGCGCCTCGTCGAAGGCGAAGCCGCCGTCGCGCCAGATCTGCACCGCTTCGTCCAGCGCGGGCCCGTGCACCAGCGGATCGGTGGCGGTGACGGCGGTGAGCGCGAGCGCTTCGGCCAGCCCCGGCTCGTCCCCGCGGGCGCGGGCCTGCTCGGCGGCGAGTGCCGCGTCCGCCCTGGCCGGTTCCGCGTCCCCCGCCTCCCAGGAGATCCAGCCGCGGGTGAGCAGCGCGCGCACCTCGTGCAGGTGTTCGCCGAGGTCGATGGCGCGCTGGGCGAGCAGCCGGGCGCGCGCCGGGTCGTCGGCGGCGCGGGTGCGGGCGAGCCCGACCAGCGCGGAGCTCGTCGCGAGCACGTCGCGCGCGGGTTCGGCCAGCGACAGCGCCTCCTCGTAGGCGGAGCGGGCGCGTTCGAGCCTGCCGCGCAGGCGGTGCACGTCGCCGCGCACGCACAGCGGCCACGCGAGGAACCCGGTGCCGAAGCGGCCGAACACCTCGCAGGCCGCGTCCACCGCGACGGTCGCCTCGTCGAACCTGCCGAGCCTGGTCAGCGCGTGGGCGCGCTGGGTGAGCGCGTGCGCGCGCAGCAGCGGGTCGTGGTGCTGCTCCGCCGTTCGCAGCGCCGCGTCGGCCTGCGCCAGCGCCGCGCCGGGTTCGCCGGATTCGGTGCGGTGCAGCGCGCGCAGCACGTGCAGCCTGCCGAGGTGCGCGTCGGCGGCGTTGTCCGCGGCGGCGAACCACGCGGTGCGCGCCGCGCGCTGGTCGCCGCGGGCCGCGGCGAGCACGGCACCGGCGAGCGCGGCGACCGGTGCGGTGCGCGGGTGACCGCGCTGCTCGGCGATGTCGGCGGCCCGCCGCGCCTCCCGCTCGCCGCGGGCGGTGTCGCCGGTGAGCCGGTGCGCCAGCGCGGCGGTCGCGTGCAGCCGCACTTCGTCGGCCGGATCGCCCGCGGTGCCCGCGGCGGCGGCGCAGGCGGCGAGCGCCTCGGCGGGTTCGGCCCTGGCGAGCGCGGCGTCGGCGATCCGCCACGCCAGGCCGGGTTCGGCGGGGTCACCGGCGCGGGCCCAGTGCGCGGCGGCTTCCGGCCACCGTCCGCGCAGCCGGTGCGCCTGCCCGACCACGCGGGCGATCCGCTGGTCGTGCTGCTCGCCGCGGAGGGTGGCGGCGTCGAGCACGACGTCCACGTGCCCGTCGTCGAGCAGCCGGGCGCCCGCCTCCACCAGCAGCGCGGCGCAGCGCTCGGTCTCGCGGGCCGCGACGAGTTGCCGCAGCGCGCGTTCGTGCCTGCCCGCGCGGTGGTGCTCGTCGGCGGCCTGCCGGTGCAGCGCGGTGCGGACCTCGGGGGTGACGGTGCGCGGTTCGGCCAGGAACTCCGCGAGCGGTGGCACCAGCGCCCACCGCCCGGTCGAGGCGGGCCGCAGGAGTCCTCGCCGGGCCAGGTCCGTGAACACCCCGCCCTGCTCCTCGTGGGTGACGTCGCCGAGCACGGCCAGCCGGTGCAGCGCGTGCCGCGCCCGCTCCGGTTCGCGGTCGAGGACTTCTTCGGCGAGGTACGGGTGGAACCGGGTGGCGGGTGGCAACCCGCCGCCGCGCGGTTCGGGCACGGCGCGCAGCGAGTCGATGGCCCGGCACACCGCGGCGGGCCAGCCGCCGGTGCGTTCGCCGAGCTCGTGGGCCAGCGCGATGTCCGCGGTGCCGAGGCAGCGCTCGATGAGCTCGGTGATCTCGTCGGCGTCGAAGGCGAGCAGCCCGGCGTCGATCTCGCTGACCTTGCCCTGTCCGCGCAGCCGTTCCAGCGAGAACGGCGGTTCGTGCCGGGACAGCAGCACGATCCGCAGCCGCGGGGGAGCGCTCCGGCACAGGTCGGCGAGCAGCGCCGCCGCGTGCTCCCCGGCCTCGTGCAGGTCATCGACGACCAGGTGCAGGTCCACCGCCAGCTCGCGCAGCCACTCTCGGACGGCACCGCGGTCGGGTTCCGGGACGGGGCCGGGCAGGTGCGGGCGCGCGGCGTCGACGAGCGTCGCCAGCAGCCGTCCCGCGTCGTCCCCGGCCCCCTCGGGGAACCACCAGGCGGTGCCGCCCGCGGACGCCGCCCAAGCGCGGACCGCGGTGGTCTTGCCCCAGCCCGCCGCCGCGATCACCAGGCAGACCCGGTTGCGGGTGGCGGTGGCGAGCGCGTCCGCCAGCACCGGGCGCGCGATGGTGCTCGTGCCGTGCCGGTCTCGACCTCGCATCGCCCCTCCCCGCCGTTCCGCTCCGGGTTTCCGCGCCCGGTCCGCCGCGCCGGAGCCGTTCCGGTGGGCTGCCAGCCATGGTGAGATCGGTCCGGGCCCACCGCTGGGTGCGGGAACGGGGTGGTGGCGCGGGTCGGGACGCTCGGTGCTGAATCGAATCCGAGGTTCGCCTCAACGTGCTGGCGCGCCGGTGATCCGCTGCCACCTCGGGGGCGAGCCCGAGTCCGGTGCGTGGTCGGCCCGCGGTCGAGCCCCCGCGCATCGGGTGAAGTGCGCCGCGGGCTGGTCACCTGCCCGGGTAGGAACGTTCACCGAGTATTGACCGGCCGGTTCGGAACGCGGTGAAGCGGGACACGTCCGGTGGGCGCTGCCGCCGATCGTGCCGCTCACCAGGGGTAATGTGATCGTTCTCAGCGGCCGCGGAGGTGGGGTTCGCGGGCGGCGGCGGAAAAGGGTGGGACATGGGCGTCAACGGTGATCGAGTTCCGGCTGCGGGAGACCCGGGCGGAAGGACGCTCCGTTGACGGTGTCGATGAACCGCGGGACCGGGCCGGCCGCGGGCACCACCCCCATCACCGATCTGCTCGCGCACTCGCCGGGGTCGACGGCCGCGGCGGCGGCGCTGGCCCGAGCCCTGCTGGAGCCCGATCGGACGGCCACCCGGCCCGGCCCGGGAGCAGCGGGAGAACCGGCCGTCCCGGAGGCCGTGGCCGACGGGCGAACGGAACCGGAGCAGGCCGCCGGTGCCGCGCCCGTCGCCGTGTTCGACTCCGGGCCGGCCGCGCCGGAACGCACCCTGCTCGACGTGTTCGCCGCGACCGCGCGCGCCCACCCGGACGCGCTCGCGCTGGACGCGGGCGAGCGGACCCTCACCTACCGGGAGCTGGCGGAGCGGGTCCGGGTCGCGGCGCTCGAGCTCACCGACCTCGGCGTCGGCCTCGGCGACCGGGTCGGCGTCCGCGTCGAATCCGGCACCGCCGAGCTGTACCTGGCGGTGCTGGCGGTGCTCGCCGCGGGCGCGGCCTACGTGCCGGTGGACGCCGACGACCCGCAGGAGCGCGCGGACCTGGTGTTCGGCGAGGCCGGGGTGTGCGCGGTGCTGACCGGCGGTGCCCCGGAACTGCTCGGCACGCCGGGTGGCCGCGGTGGCGCGCCGGCCCCGGACGACGACGCATGGATCATCTTCACCTCCGGTTCCACCGGCACCCCGAAGGGCGTGGCGGTGCCGCACCGCGCGGCGGCGGCGTTCGCGGACGCCGAGGCCCGGCTGTTCCTCCCCGACGACCCGATCGGGCCGGGCGACCGGGTGCTGGCGGGGCTGTCGGTGGCGTTCGACGCGTCCTGCGAGGAGATGTGGCTGGCGTGGCGGCGCGGCGCCTGCCTGGTGCCCGCGCCGCGGTCCCTGGTCCGCACCGGCGCGGACCTGGGGCCGTGGCTGGTGCGGCGGCGGATCAGCGTGGTCTCCACCGTGCCGACGCTCGCGGCGCTGTGGCCGCCGGAGGCGCTGGCCGAGGTGCGGTTGCTGATCTTCGGCGGGGAGGCGTGCCCGCCGGAGCTCGCCGAGCGGCTCGTCGCCGACGGCCGCGAGGTGTGGAACACCTACGGCCCGACCGAGGCGACGGTGGTGGCCTGCGCGGCGCGCCTCGACGGCGCGGGACCGGTGCGGATCGGGTTGCCCCTGGACGGGTGGCGGCTCGCCGTCGTGGACGCCGCGGGAAGCCCGGTCCGGCCGGGCGAGCAGGGCGAACTGGTCATCGGCGGCGTCGGGCTGGCCCGCTACCTGGACGCGGCCAAGGACGCGGAGAAGTTCGCGCCGCTGCCCTCGCTGGGCTGGGAGCGGGCCTACCGCAGCGGTGACCTGGTCCGCGCCGACCCGGAAGGGCTGGTGTTCGTCGGTCGAGCCGACGAGCAGGTCAAGCTCGGCGGCAGGCGCATCGAGCTCGGCGAGGTCGACGCCGCGCTGCAGGCCCTGCCCGGGGTGGCGGGCGCCGCCGCGGCGGTGCGCCGCACGAAGGCGGGTGGCGAGCTGCTCGTCGGCTACCTGGCGGCGGAGGACTCGTTCGACACCGACGACGCGGTGCGGCGGCTGCGCGAGGTGCTGCCCGCTTCGCTGGTGCCGCTGCTCGCGGTCGTGGCCGAGCTGCCGATCCGCACCTCCGGCAAGGTCGATCGGGCCGCGCTGCCCTGGCCGCTGCCGAGCCGGGAACCCGCGGCGGACGGCTCGCTGTCGGTCACCGAGTCGTGGCTGGCGGGGGAGTGGGCGGAGGTCCTGGGCATGCGCCCCGACGGCCCGCGTGCCGACTTCTTCGCCCTCGGCGGCGGCAGCCTCGCCGCCGCGCAGCTGGTCACCAGGTTGCGCACCCGGCACCCGCAGGTGTCCGTCGCCGACGTCTACCAGCACCCGCGCCTCGGCGAGCTGGCCGCGCAGCTCGACGAGCTGGACGCGGTCACCGCCGACCGGCGCGAGATCGCCGAGGTGCCGCAGCGGACGGGGTGGGCGCAGCTCGCGATGCTGGTGCCGCTGAGCACGCTCACCGGGCTGCGCTGGACCGCGGTGCTGGCCGCGGGCGGCACGCTGCTGGCGGCGGCGGGAGCGCCGTGGGCGCCGCGGGTGTCCTGGTGGCTGCTGCTGGTGGCGTGGCTGGTGCTGTTCAGCCCGCCGGGCCGGATCGCGCTGGCGGTCAGCGGGATCCGGCTGCTGCTGCACCGGGTCCGGCCGGGTACCTACCCGCGCGGCGGTGGCGTGCACCTGCGGTTGTGGGCCGCGCAGCAGTGGGATCAGCGGTGCGGGGCGAGCGCGGTCTCCGGCGCGTTCTGGACGACGCACTACGCGAAGGCGCTAAGCGCGAAGATCGGCGACGACGTCGACCTGCACTCGCCGCCGCCGGTCACCGGCCTGCTCAAGATCGGTCGCGGGGCGGCGATCGAACCCGAGGTGGACCTGTCCGGGCACTGGGTCGACGGCGACGTCGTCCACATCGGACGGATCAAGGTGGGCGCGGGGGCGCGGGTCGGCGCGCGCAGCACCCTGCTGCCGGGCGCGCACGTCGGCAAGGGCGCGGAGGCCGCGGCCGGATCGACCGTGCACGGCGTGATCCCCGCCCGGCAGCGCTGGTCCGGTTCGCCCGCGGCCCGCACCTCCGGTTCCCCGGCGAAGTGGCCGGCGCGGCGGGCGCCGCGCTCCCGCCGGTGGAGCGCGGTGTACGGGCTGACCTCGGTGCTGTTCGCGCTGGTGCCGGTGCTGGCGGTGCTGCCCGCGCTGCCCGTCGTCGTCCCCGAGCTGGTGGCGTCGGCCACCGCGCAGGACGCGGTGCGGCGGGTGCTACCGCTGGTCCCGGCCGCCACGGTCGCCTGCTTCGGCGGCTACGCGCTGCTGGTGCTGGTGGCGGTCCGCGTCCTCGGCATCGGGCTGCGCGAGGGGCACCACCCGGTGCACGGCCGGATCGGCTGGCAGGTGTGGGCTTCGGAACGCCTGATGGGCATGGCGCGCACCGCGCTGTTCCCGCTGTACGCCAGCACGTTCACGCCGACGTGGCTGCGGCTGCTCGGCGCGAAGGTGGGGCGCGGCACGGAGATCTCGACGGTGCTCGCGGTGCCGAAGATGACGAAGGTCGCCGACGGCGCGTTCCTCGCCGACGACACGATGGTCGCCACCTACGAGCTCTCCCGCGGCTGGCTGCACGTCGCCCCGGCCCGCATCGGCAAGGGAGCGTTCCTCGGCAACTCGGGGATGACGGCGCCGGGCCGCTCGGTGCCGAAGCGGGGGCTGGTCGGGGTGCTGTCCTCGACGCCGCGGAAGGCGAAGAAGGGTTCCTCGTACCTGGGCCTGCCGCCGATGCCGCTGCGGCGCGCGCAGGTCGCCGCGGACGCCGAGCGCACCTTCGACCCGCCGCTGCGGCTGGTGTTCGCCCGGGCGCTGGTGGAGCTGTGCCGCCTCGTGCCGGTGATGGTGTCGGCGGCGCTGGCCGTGCTGGTGCTCGGCGCCCTCGCCGAGGTGTGGCTGGTCGCGGGTCCGTGGGCGGCCGCGGCGCTGTCCGGGATCGTGCTGCTGGTGGCGGGTGTGCTGGCGTGCGCGGTGACGACGGCGGCGAAGTGGCTGCTGATCGGCCGGTTCCGGGTGCGGCAGCGCCCGCTGTGGAGCTCCTTCGTGTGGCGCGGCGAACTCGCCGACACCTTCGTCGAGGTGCTCGCGGTGCCGTGGCTGGCGGGCCCGGCGACCGGGACGCCGCTGCTGTCGATGTGGTTGCGCACCATGGGGGCGCGCATCGGGCGCGGCACCTGGGTGGAGACCTACTGGCTGCCCGAGGCGGACCTGGTGCGCATCGGCGCGGGCGCCGCGGTCAACCGGGGGTGCGTGGTGCAGACCCACCTGTTCCATGATCGGATCATGAGCATGGACGAGGTGGCGCTGGAGCAGGGCGCGACGCTGGGCCCGCACGGCATCGTGCTGCCCGGTGCGGGCATCGGGGCGCGCACCACCGTCGGGCCGGGCTCGCTGATCACCCGCGGCGACGCGGTGCCCGCGGACTCGCGCTGGTGCGGCAACCCGATCTCGGCGTGGCGGGCATGACGGCCGCGCCGGGAGCGGACCGCTCGACGGACTCGTACCTGCCGGAGCACGGCAACGGCGGTTACCGGGTGGAGCACTACGACCTGGACCTGGACTACCGGGTCGGCCCGAACCGGCTGTCCGGGGAGGCGGTGCTCACCGCGGTGGCCGGGCAGGCGCTGTCCGCGTTGAGCCTGGACCTCGCGGACCTGCGGGTGCGCCGGGTGACCGTCGACGACCGTCCCGCGAAGTTCACCCACCGCGCGGGCAAGCTGCGCATCCGGCCGGCGGCGCCCATCGCCGACGGCGCCCGGTTCCGGGTGCGGGTGCGGTACGCCGGCAACCCGAGCCCGATCCGCGGCCGGTGGGGCGACATCGGCTGGGACGAGCTGACCGAGGGCTCGCTGGTGGCCGGCCAGCCGGTCGGGGCGCCATCCTGGTTCCCGTGCAACGACCACCCGTCCGACAAGGCCGCCTACCGGGTCGCGGTCACCGCCGACACCGGGTTCGAGGTGCTGGTCACCGGAGACCTGGTGTCCCGGCGCGCGGCGGGCGCGGGCACCGAGCGGTGGGTCTACGAGCGGACCGAACCGACCCCGACCTACCTGATGGGCGTGCACACCGGCCGCTACCGGGAGGTGCCGCTGGCCACCGGCCCGGTGCCGCAGCGCGCCGCGGTGCCGCCGCACCTGGTGGCGTCGTTCCGGGAGATGTTCGGCCGCCACGACGAGATCATGCGGGTGCTGTGCGGCCTGTTCGGCCCGTACCCGTTCACCGAGTACGTCGTGGTGATCACCGACGACGAGCTGGACGAGCCGATCGAGGCGCAGGGCATGGCGGTGTTCGGCCGGAACCTGCTCGACGGCACTCGCACCCACGAGCGGCTGGTGGTGCACGAGCTGGCGCACCAGTGGTTCGGCAACAGCCTCACCATCGGCGACTGGCGCGACATCTGGCTCAACGAGGGCTTCGCGACCTACGCGGAGTGGCTGTTCGCGGAGGCCGTCGGCGAGCGCACCGCCGCCGAGCACGCCCGCGACTGGCACCGGCGGATGCGGCAGGCCGAACCGGGACTGCGGGTGGCCGATCCGGGCGTGGCGCGGCTGTTCGACGAGGGTGTGTACAAGCGGGGAGCGTTGGCGCTGCACGCGCTGCGCGTCGAGCTCGGCGACGAACCGTTCTTCGGCCTGCTGCGCCGCTGGGCCGCCGAGCACCGGCACGGCACGGTGCGCACCGCCGAGTTCACCGCGCTGGCCGAGGAGATCGCCGGTCGTTCCCTGGCCGAGTTCTTCGCCGGCTGGCTGCACGGCACCGAACCGCCCGCGGACCCCGGTTTCTGACCCGCGGTCCGTCCCGCTGCGGGAGGTGGATCAGCCGGGGTCGCGGATGCGTTCCCCGGCCTGCGCGACCCGCTCCAGCAGGCCGAGCAGCTGCTCGCGTTCCGCGCCGTCCAGCGGGGTCAGCAGGATCTCGATCATCCGCTCGGTGCGCCGCAGCAGACCGGCGTGCGCCTCGCGGCCGGTGCCGGTCAGCCGCAGCACGTTGCGCCTGCCGTCCGCGCTGTCCCTGGCGCGCTCGACCAGCCCGCGCCGCACCAGCCGCGTGATCACGTCGGCCGCGGTGGAGCGGTCCAGCGCGACCCGCCCCGCGAGGGTGCGCTGGTCCAGCCCGGATTCGTCGGCGAGCCCGTTGAGCACGGCGAACTGCGGCGGCGTGATCTCCTCGGACACCGCGGCCGTCCACAGCATCGTGTGCACCTGCTGGACCCGGCGGATCAGGTGCCCGGGATGACCGTTCAGATCGATGGAACCCACCGCGCCATTGTGCCCCGCCCGCAGAACGATCCGGGCACGGAGCAGATCTGCATCGAGCAAGGCGGCGCGAACTCGTTGACAAGCGGTCCTTCCGGGTGGAACGTGCAACCCAATTGATCCGTGCACGGATCGAATCGAGCCCGGAGGAGCGGTCGATGCGGACCAGCGTGGCCATCATCGGAGCGGGACCGGCGGGCCTGCTGCTCGCGCGGCTGCTGCAGCAGCGGGGCATCGAGTCGGTCGTGCTGGAATCCCGCTCCCGCGACCACGTCGAGCACCGGCAGCGCGCCGGGATCCTGGAGCAGGGCACCGTCGACGTGCTGCGCGCCTGCGGTGCGGGGGAGCGGATGGACCGCGAAGGCCTGGTGCACGACGGCATCGAACTGCGCTTCGGCGGCGCCGCCCACCGCATCGACCTCGCCGCGCTCACCGGCGGGCGCCGGGTGATGGTCTACGCGCAGACCGAGGTCGTGCGCGACCTGGTGGCGCTGCGCCTCGACGCGGGCGCGCCGCTGCTGTTCGACGCCGACGTGCTCGCGGTGCACGACGCCGAGACCGACCGGCCGCGGGTCCGCTACCGCCACGGCGGCGCCGAGCACGAGCTCACCGCCGCCCACGTGGTCGGCGCGGACGGGTTCCACGGCGTGGCGCGGAGATCCATCCCCGCCGACCGCATCCGCACCTACGAGCGCAGCTACCCGTTCGCCTGGCTGGGCGTGCTCGCCGACGTGCCGCCGTCCACCGACGAGCTCGTCTACGCCTGCCACGACAGGGGATTCGCGCTGCACAGCATGCGCGGGCCGCAGGTGAGCAGGCTGTACCTGCAGGTCCCGCCGGACGCCGACCTGGCCGACTGGCCGGACGAGCGGATCTGGGACGAGCTGGACGTGCGCTTCGCCGCCGACGGGTGGCGGCTGCGGCGCGGACCGATCACCGACCGCTCCATCACGCCGATGCGCAGCTTCGTCGCCGAACCGATGCGTCACGGCAGGCTGCTGCTGGCCGGGGACGCCGCGCACATCGTGCCGCCCACCGGGGCGAAGGGGCTGAACCTCGCGGTCGCCGACGTGGTGCTGCTGGACCGGGCGCTGGCCGCGGCGGTGCAGCACGGCGACCCGCGCCCGTTGGAGTCCTATTCGGACACCGCGCTGCGGCGGGTGTGGCGGGCCGAGCACTTCTCGTACTCGATGACGACGCTGCTGCACGCCGATCCGGCGGCCGACGAGTTCGGCCGCCGGTTGCAGCGCGCGCAGCTGGACCACCTCGTCGACTCGGCCGCGGCCGCCACCTCGCTGGCCGAGAACTACGCGGGCCTCCCGCTGTAGTCAGCGGTCCCGCAGGGCGCGGCGCAGCAGCTTGCCGGTGGCGGTCTTCGGCAGCTCGGGCAGCACCTCGACCTGCCGCGGGTACTTGTAGGCCGCCAGCCGCGCGCGGCAGAACTCCACCAGCTCCGCGGGATCGGCGCGCTGCCCGGCGCGGAGGCTCACGTACGCCCGCACCGTCTCGCCGCGGTACGGGTCCGGCACGCCGACGACGGCGGCCTCGCGGACGGCGGGGTGTTCGTAGAGCACGTCCTCCACCTCCCGCGGCCACACCTTGTAGCCGCCCGCGTTGATCTGGTCCTTCTTGCGATCCACCAGGTAGAACCAGCCGTCGGCGTCCCGGTGCGCGACGTCGCCGGTGCGCAGCTCGCCGCCGGGCAGCGCCGCCTCGGTCTCCGCGGGCCTGCCCCAGTAGCCGGGCACCACCTGCGGACCGGAGATCGCCAGTTCGCCGATCTCGCCGGGCGGCACCGCGCGGCCGTCCTCGCCGAGGACGCGGGCGCGCGTCGAGCCCACCGGCACGCCCACCGACAGCGCGCCCGAGGCCACGTCGACGCGGCCCGCCACGCCCCACGGCTGCGCGAACGCGGCCGAGGTGGTCTCGGTGAGGCCGTAGACGTTGTGGATGCGCTGCCCGAACCGCCGCTCGAAGTCCCGCACCGTGCTCGGCGGGATCGGCGCGCCACCGGAGTAGACGCGGCGCAGGCTCGCCAGGTCCGCCGCCGTGCCCTCGGTACCGAGCAACGCGATGAACGCGGTGATCGCCCCGACCGCGAAGGTGGGCCGGTGCTCGCGGATCGCGTCCAGCACCACCTCCGGCTCGAACCGGTGGGTGAGCACCAGCGGCACCGGCGTGAGCAGCGCCAGCGCCACGTGCCCCACCAGGCCGGTGATGTGGAACAGCGGCGCCACGCCGAGCACCGAGCCGTCCGCGCCGAGCCCGGCCAGGTCCCGCCACACCCGCGCGTCGAACACCACGTTGCGGTGGGTGTTCATCGCGCCCTTCGGCGGGCCGGTGGTGCCGGAGGTGTAGCTCAGCGCCGCCACGTCCTCCGGGCCCGGTTCCACCGGCTCCGGCCGGCGTCCGCGGTGCGCCGCGAGCAGCTCGCCGAGATCGGTGGTGCCCGCGGGCACCGGCCCGTCCGGTTCCGGCAGCACCCGCGCGTCGTCGCGGCCCTGGAAGGCGCGTTCGGCGGTGGTGATCACCAGCCGCACCGCGGTGTCCGGGAGCACCTCGGCGGCCACCGACTCGTGCAGCCCGCGCAGCGCCACCAGCACCGCCGCTCCCGAATCGGCCAGCAGCAGCGCGAGCTCCCGCCGCTTGTTCATCGGGTTGACCGGCACCGCGGTGCAGCCGGCCTTCCATGCGCCGAGCAGCGCGATGGCGAACTGCGGCGTGCTCTGCAGGTACAGCGCCACCCGCTCGCCCGGTACCACCCCGCGGTCCTGCAGCGCGGCGGCGAACGCGTCGGTGAGCTCGTCGAGCTCGGTGGTGGTGATCGTCGCGTCGAAGTAGCGGATCAGCGGGGCGTCCGGGCACCGGCGCACCGCGTCGGCGACCGCGGCCACCGCGTTCGGGGGCTCGGCCTCGGAGCGCCGGGAGTGGGGCGGCGCCAGGTCGTGCTGCGCCGCGTCGTGCCGGGGGTGCTCCTCGTGGGCGGCCATGCGACCACCGTTGGCCCCGCCGAGCTCCGCGTCAAGCTCCCTTGAGCAGCTCGGCGACCAGTTCGGCGACCTGCTCGGTCTCCACCAGGAACCCGTCGTGGCCGTGCGCGGACCGGATGATCCGCGCGCTGGTCCCCAGCCCCTCCGCGAGGGCGTGCTGGTCGGCGGGCGGGAACAGCCGGTCGCTGTCCACCCCGGCGACCAGCGTCCGCGCCCGGACCCGGCCCAGCGCCGCCGCCAGCCCGCCGCGGTCGCGCCCCACGTCGTGCCCGCTCATCGCCTCGGTGAGCCGCACGTAGCTGGCGGCGTCGAAGCGCCGCACCAGCTTCGCCGCGTGGTGGTCCAGGTACGACTCCACCGCGTAGCGCCCGCCCGCCGCCGGATCCTCACCGTCCTGGGGAGCCGAACCGAACCGGGCTTCGAGCTCCTGCGGGCTGCGGTAGGTCAGGTGCGCGATCCGCCGCGCCAGGCCGAGCCCGGCGTGCGGTCCGCGCCCGTCGGGCAGCTCGTGGAAGTCACCGCCCAGCCAGTCCGGATCGGCGCGGATCGCGTGCAGCTGCGTCGACGACCAGGCGATCTGCTCCGCCGTCGCGGCCGCCCCGCAGCACAGCACCAGTGCGGAACCGACCCGGTCCGGCTGGTCCACGGCCCACTCCAAGGCGCGCATCCCGCCCAGCGAACCGCCGATCACCGCCGCCCACCGGGGCACGCCCAGGGCCTCCGCGAGCGCGACCTCCGAACGCACCAGGTCCCGCACGGTCAGCGACGGGAACCGGCCGCCCCACGGTCGCCCGTCCGGTGCCGGGTCGGCCGGGCCGGTGCTGCCCTGGCAGCCGCCGAGCGCGTTCGGCGCCACGACGAACCAGCGGTCGGTGTCCAGCGCCAGGCCGGGCCCGACCACGCCTTCCCACCAGCCCGCGGCCGGATGCCCCGGCCCGGCGGGTCCGCGCAGGTGCGCGTCACCGGTGAGCGCGTGCAGCACCAGCACCGCATTGCCGCCGTCGGGGTCGAGGGAACCCCACGTCTCGTACGCCAGGCGCGCGCCGGGCAGCACCGCACCCGACTCCAGCCGTGGCCGATCGAGGTGCAGGAACCGCCGCCGCCCCGGCGGATCCCCTTCCCGCCAGGCACCGGTGGCGGGAAGGGACCGCGTGTTCATCCGCTCAGCTCTCCAGCTCGGCCTTCGCCGCGCGGAACGCCGACTCCAGGTCCGCCTTCAGGTCGTCGACGTTCTCGATGCCGACGGACAGGCGCACCAGGCCGGGCGTCACGCCCGCGTCCAGCTGCTCCTGCTCGGTCAGCTGGCTGTGCGTGGTGCTCGCCGGGTGGGCGATGAGGCTGCGCACGTCACCGATGTTGACCAGGTGGCTGAACAGCGAGACGCCCTCCACGAACTTCCGGCCGGCCGACACCCCGCCGCGCAGCTCGAAGGACACGATGGCGCCGAAGCCGTTGTTCAGGTAGCGGTTGCCCAGCTCGTGCCACGGGCTCGACGGCAGGCCCGCGAAGTGCACCTTCGCCACCTCGTCCCGCTCCTCCAGCCAGCGGGCCAGCTCCAGGGCGTTCGCGCCGTGCCGCTCGATGCGCAGCGACAGCGTCTCCAGGCCCTGCAAGATCAGGAACGCGTTGAACGGCGAGATCGCCGGACCGAGGTCCCGCAGCCCCTGCACCCGCAGCTTCGCGGCGAACGCGCCGTGCCCGAGCGTGGGCCAGTAGCGCAGGCCGTGGTAGCTCGGGTCCGGCTCGTTGAAGCCGGGGAAGCGCTCCGGGTCGGCGCCGAAGTCGAAGGTGCCGCCGTCCACCACGATGCCGCCGACCGCGGTGCCGTGGCCGCCGAGGTACTTGGTCGCCGAGTGCACCACGATGTCCGCGCCGTGCTCCAGCGGTCGCAGCACGTACGGGGTGGTGACCGTGTTGTCCACGACCAGCGGCACCCCGGCCTCGTGCGCGATGTCGGCGATCGCCCGCACGTCGAGCACGTTGCTGCGCGGGTTGCCCAGCGATTCCGCGAACAGCAGCTTCGTGTTCGGGCGGATCGCGGCCCGCCAGGCTTCCGGGTTGTCGAAGTCGTCGACGAAGGTGACCTCGATGCCCAGCTTCGGCAGCGTGTGGTGGAACAGGTTGTAGGTGCCGCCGTACAGCGAGGAGCTGGAGACCAGGTGGTCCCCGGCCTGCGCCAGGGTCAGCACCGTCAGCGTCTCCGCGGCCTGCCCGGAGGACACCGCGACGGCGCCGACCCCGCCCTCCAGCTTGGCGACGCGCTGCTCCAGCACGTCCTGGGTGGGGTTGTTGATGCGGGTGTAGATGTTGCCGGGCTCGGCCAGGCTGAAGAGGTCCTGCGCGTGCTGGGTGTCGCGGAAGACGTACGAGGTGGTCTGGTAGATCGGCGTCGCGCGGGCGCCGGTCGCCGGGTCGGGCTGCGCCCCGGCGTGGATCTGGAGCGTGTCGAACGACCAGTTCGCCTCGGGCGACTCGTTCTGGGCGGGGACGTCAGCGGACATGAGTACTCCACGGTGTGACGACGCGGACGCGTCGAGATCGAGCGTGCGGACGAGGCCCCCGCGGCGGATGCGCGGCGGCGGGCCGAGAGGAGGGTGGCCGCGGTTCAACGGCCTCGCGAGGAGATCAGCGAGTGCGACAAGCGGACGCGGTCACGCGCACGAGGTCGACGTGGCGGCGCTCCACTAAGCGGATCATGGCGGCGAGCCTAACCGCTGCACCAGCCGGAGCAACAGAACGTTCACCATTCGGGAGCAAGGCCGGTCACCCAGCGTGTCCTGAGTGCCGTACGCAGCGGAACCCGAGGTTGCCGACGGAGCTGTCCGGGGTGTTGGAGGTGCGGGCCGCGACGCGGTAGCGGTTGCAGTACGAGTCGTGGCACAGGTAGGAACCGCCGCGCATCACCCGGTTCTCGCCCTCGGCGGGTCCCTGCGGATCGGTGGCGCCCGCCGCGGCGTGCTCGGTGCCCCAGCGGTCCGCGCACCACTCCCACACGTTGCCCGCCGCGTTGTGCAGACCGAAGCCGTTCGGCGGGAACGCGTCGGCGGGCGCGGTGCCCCGGTGGCCGTCCTCGGCGAGGTTCTTCACCGGGAACGAGCCCTGCCAGATGTTGCAGCGGTGCTCGCCGTCCGGGGTGAGCTCGTCGCCCCACGGGTAGCGGCGCTGCTCCAGGCCGCCGCGCGCCGCGAACTCCCACTCCGCCTCGGTGGGCAGCCGCGCCCCCGCCCACCGGCAGTACGCGACCGCGTCGTGCCAGGACACGTGCACCACCGGGTGGTCGGCGCGGTCGTCGACGTCGGAACCGGGGCCTTCCGGCCGGTTCCAGGTCGCGCCTTCCACGCCGCACCACCAGGGGGTCTGCTCCGGCCGGGGCGCCGAGCGCCGCAGCGAACCGGGCAGGAACGAGGCGAAGACGTAGGACCAGCCGAAGCGCTCGGCGTCAGTGGTGAACCCGGTGTCGGCGACGAAGCGGGCGAACTCGGCGTTGGTGACGGCGAGCGCGCTGATCTCGAACGGGCTCACCCGGACTTCGCGCACCGGGCCTTCGCCGTCCTGCGGGAACCCGTCCGCGTCGGCGGTGCCCATCAGGAACGCGCCGCCGTCGAGCGCGATCCACCGGTGCTCGACGGTCTCGGCCGCGGCGCCCGGCGCCACGGCCGGGGCGTCGCCGGCTTCGCGGGGGCGCCCGGGCGCGCAGCAGCCGTCGTGCCGCTCGGAGGTCTTCGGGTCCGCTTCGCTCACGGCGTCCACTCTAGGAGCGCTCGGCGCCGGAACCGGGGAGCGGGGTGGGCCGCATCGGGAGGCACGGGGACCGATCCGGCCGGGTCCACGACCGGATCAGTCCACTGAGGACGGTCAGGGATGCGTGCGCGGCCCGCGCAGCCGCTGCACCAGAGCGGCACCGGCGCCCCGGAAACCGTCGTCCAGGACGTCGGTGAACATCACCGCGCCCACCACGAGAACGAACAACATCACCACGACAACAGCGAACATATCGACACAACCCCTTTCACCTGGATCATCGTCGACCGGCCATGATCGTTACGGGGCGTCCGGGTGACGCGCGCGACGCGGTCACCCGCACCCTTCGGGAGTTCCGCCGGGACCACTAATCTAGGCGGGTGCGGACACCTCGGCCACCTTCACCGCGGCCGGTCTCCGGGCGGCCCAACCCGGCGCAGTGGGTTTGGTACGCGTTCGGCGGCCGGTTGCCCGCGCGCTGCGCGGAATGGGTGCTGCACGACGTGACCTGCCGGACCTGGGCGCTGCGGCACGTGGCCCGCGCGCTGACCCAGCTCGCGCCGTTCTGCCTGCTGCTGCTGTTGCTGCCCGGGCCGCTGGACCTGCGGCTCAGCACGATCGGGATGGGGTTGTTCGTGGGGCTGTTCTGCTCGCTGTACCTGATGGGGGAGGCGTGCGAGCACCGGTCGATCAAGCACGGCCACCCGCCCGGCCTGGCCCGCGAGACCCGGCAGGTGCGCAAGGACGTGGAGCGGGCCGGCAAGCACGGCACCGGGTTCCGCCCGTGGTGGCACTGACCGTCCCGCGTTCCGCGCTCGCCGACGCGGAACCGGTCCCGTTCTGGCCGCAGCGCTCGCCGATCGCGCCGCGCCCGCCGCTGCCCGGTCCGGGCCGGGCCGACCTCGCCGTGGTCGGCGCCGGGCTCACCGGGTTGTGGACGGCGGTGCTGGCCAAGCAGCGCGACCCGGGCCTCGACGTGCTCGTGCTGGACGCGGGCCGCGCCGGGTCCGGCGGCAGCGCCCGCAGCGGCGGATTCCTGTCCGAGTCCCTCACCCACGGCCTCGCCCACGGCACCTGGCTGTGGCCGGCCGAGATCGGCGGGCTGGTGGAGCTGGGCAGGCGGAACCTGCGCGAGATCGGGGAGTTCCTCGACGCGGAGGGCATCGACGCCGACCTGAGCTGGTGCGGCAAGACCGCCGTGGCCACCGAACCGCATCAGGTCGGCGAGCTGCGGGACGAGGCCGACCTCTACCGCGAGCACGGGTTCACCGCGCTCTTCCAGGGCGCCGGCGGCGTCCGGGCGGACCTGCGCTCCGACTCGTTCCGCGCCGGACTGCGCCTGCCGGAGGCCGGGGGACTGGTCGACCCGGCGAAGCTCGTCGGCGGCCTGCTCGCGGCCGCCGAGCGGGCCGGGGTGCGGGTGCACGAGGGCAGCCCGGTCCGCTCGGTGCGCGCCGGTGCGGCGGCCGTGCGACTTCGGTGTCCACAAGGGACTGTCGAGGCCGGGCGGGTGGTGCTCGCGACCAACGCGTTCCCCGCCCCGCTGCGCGGGCTGCGCCGCCGGGTGCTGCCCGTCTGGGACCACGTGCTGGTCACCGAACCGCTGTCCGCGGCGGCGTGGGACTCCCTGGGCTGGCGCGAACGCCAGGGCGTCACCGACTCGCACAACCTGTTCCACTACTTCCGCCCCACCCCGGACGGCCGGGTCCTGTGGGGCGGCGGCGCGCCGGAGTACTTCTTCGGCGGGCGCACCTCCGGCCGCTTGGCCGACCGGCCGGAGGTGCACCGCAGGCTCGCGGCCCGGTTCTTCGCGACGTTCCCGCAGCTGGAGGGCACCCGGTTCACCCACCGCTGGGGCGGGCCCATCGACGCCACCACCCGCTCGACCCCGGTGTTCGGCACGGCCTGCGCGGGCCGCGTCGCCTACGCCACCGGTTTCACCGGGCTCGGCGTGGCCGCCTCCCGGTTCGGCGCGCAGGTCGCGCTGGACCTGCTGGCGGGCGCCGAGACGCGGCGCACCCGCTCCGCCCTGGCGCGGACCCGGCCACTGCTGTACCCGCCGGAACCGCTGCGTTGGCCGCTGGTGCGGCTGACCCACCGGGCGCTGGCCCGCGCCGACGCCACCGCGGGCCGGCGCGGGTGGTGGCTGCGGCTGCTGGACCGGCACGGGATCGGCCTCGGGAGTTGATCGCCCGCCCGGCGGCCGCCGGACCGCCGTCCGCCGCACCGCGTCCACCGGTGCCGACACACCGGCGCTTCCTCCTTCCGAGCGAACCCGCGGCCCCGCGCCGGGAGCCCGCCGCACCCGTTCCCGCAGCGAGCGACCGCGCCCGCGGCGCCGGTGGTGCTCAGCGCCGGTGATCCTGGGCCGCGCGGTCATTGCAGGTCCCGGTACCGCGCCATATGTTCGGAGCGTCCCCGGCCGGTCACAGTCCGAGAGGTGCCGCCATGCCGAACCTGGTTCGCGCCGCACTGGTCCAGGCGAAGTGGACCGGCGACGCCCGGTCCATGATCGACGTCCACGAGCAGCACACCCGCGCCGCCGCCGCGCAGGGCGCGCAAGTGATCGGGTTCCAGGAGGTGTTCAACGCCCCCTACTTCTGCCAGGTGCAGAACACCGAGCACCAGCGGTGGGCCGAAGCCGTCCCCGACGGCCCCACCACCGAGCGGATGCGCGCGCTGGCCCGCGAGCTGCGGATGGTGATCGTCGTGCCGATCTTCGAGGTGGACGGTCCCGGCTTCTGCTACAACACCGCCGCCGTCATCGACGCCGACGGCGAATACCTCGGCAAGTACCGCAAGCACCACCTACCGCACCTGCCCGGGTTCTGGGAGAAGTTCTACTTCCGCCCCGGCAACCTCGGCTGGCCGGTGTTCGACACCGCGGTCGGCAAGGTCGGCGTCTACATCTGCTACGACCGGCACTTCCCGGAGGGCTGGCGGGCCCTCGGGCTCGCCGGGGCGCAGATCGTCTACAACCCGTCCGCGACCAGCCGGGGCCTGTCCTCCTACCTGTGGCGGCTGGAGCAGCCGGCCGCCGCGGTCGCCAACGAGTACTTCGTCGCCGCGATCAACCGGGTCGGCGTGGAGGAGTACGGGGACAACGACTTCTACGGCAGCAGCTACTTCGTCGACCCGTACGGCCGGTTCGTCGGCGACGTCGCCGGCGACCGCGACGAGGAACTCGTGGTGCGCGACCTCGACCTCGACCTGATCGACGAGGTCCGCGCCAAGTGGGCCTTCTACCGGGACCGCCGCCCGGACGCCTACGGGCCGCTCACCGCGCCCTGACCGACACCCGTTCCGGACCCGCTGGAGAGGAAGGACGGCCATGACCGACGAGGGCACGCACGAAGAGCTGGCGAAGCGGCGCAGGGCGGTGCTGCCGGACTGGCTGTCCACCTACTACGAGCAGCCGATCGACCTGGTCAGCGGCGAGGGCCGCCACGTCCAGGACGCCGAGGGGAACCGGTACCTGGACTTCTTCGGCGGGATCCTCACCACGATGACCGCGCACGCGCTGCCCGAGGTCACCGCCGCCGTCTCCGAGCAGGCCGGGCGCATCCTGCACTCCTCCACGCTGTACCTGAACCGGCCGATGGTCGAGCTGGCCGAACGCGTCGCCGAGCTGTCCGGCATCGACGACCCGCGGGTGTTCTTCACCGCGAGCGGCACCGAGGCCAACGACACCGCGCTGCTGTTGGCCACCGGGTACCGCGGCTCCAACCAGGTGCTGGCGCTGCGCAACAGCTACCACGGCCGGTCCTTCTCGGCGCTGGCCATCACCGGGAACCGGGCGTGGTCGCCGACCAGCCTGTCCCCGGTGCAGACCAGCTACGTGCACGGCAGCAGGCGGCGCGGCACCCCGCTCGCCGACCTGCCCGACGCGGAGTTCACCGACGCCTGCGTGCAGGACCTGGAGGACGTGCTCGGGCAGCTGCACGGCAACGTGGCCTGCCTGATCGCCGAACCGATCCAAGGCGTCGGCGGGTTCGCCGTCCCACCGGACGGGCTGTTCGCCCGGTTCAAGGAGGTGCTGGACCGGCACGGCATCCTGTGGATCAGCGACGAGGTGCAGACCGGCTGGGGCCGCACCGGCGAGCACTTCTGGGGCTGGCAGGCGCACGGCGGCAGCGGGGCGCCGGACATCGTGACCTTCGCCAAGGGGCTCGGCAACGGGCTGTCCATCGGCGGCGTCGTGGCCCGCGCCGAGATCATGAACAGCATCGGGGTGAACTCGCTGTCCACCTTCGGCGGCAGCCCGGTCACGACCGCCGGGGCGCTGGCGAATCTGGAACACCTGCTCCAGCACGACCTGCAGGGCAACGCGCTGCGCGTCGGCGCCGTGCTGCGCGCGGCCATCGACGAGGCCCGGCCGCGACTGCCGCTCGTCGCCGACGTGCGCGGCAAGGGGCTGATGCTCGGCGTGGAACTCGCCGACCCCGGCACCGGCGCCCCCGACCCGGCCGCCGCCACCGCGGTGCTGGAGCACACCCGCCGCGACGGGCTGCTCATCGGCAAGGGCGGGCTGGACGGCAACGTGCTGCGCATCGCCCCGCCGCTGAGCCTCACCGAGCAGGAGGCCCGCGAGGGCGCCGCGATCCTGGTCGACGCGCTGGGCAGAGCGGGGGAGCGGCCATGACCAGGACGGTGATCCGCGGCGGACTGGTGATCACCGCGACCGAGGAGGTCGAAGCCGACGTGCTCGTGGTCGACGAGCAGGTCGCTGCGCTCGGCACCCCCGAACTCGCCGAGCAGTGGCTGCCCGGCGCCGACGCGGTCCTCGACGCGGAGGGGCTCTACGTCATCCCCGGCGGCGTCGACGGGCACACCCACATGGAGATGCCGTTCGGCGGCACCTCCTCCGCCGACACCTTCGAGACCGGCACCCGGGCGGCCGCGTGGGGCGGCACCACCACGATCATCGACTTCGCCATCCAGTCCATCGGCGGATCCGCGCGGGAAGGGCTCGACACCTGGCACGCGAAGGCCGAGGGGAACTGCGCGGTGGACTACGGGTTCCACCTGATCCTGTCCGACGTGCACGACGGCTCGCTGGCCGCGCTGGACGGGCTGGTCGGCGAAGGAGTCACCAGCTTCAAGCTGTTCATGGCCTACCCCGGCGTGTTCTACAGCGACGACGGGCGGATCCTGCGCGCCATGCAGCGGGCCGCGGGCAACGGGGCGCTGACCATGGTGCACGCCGAGAACGGCATCGCCATCGACGTGCTCGTCCAGCAGGCCCTCGCCGCCGGGCGCACCGACCCCCGCGAGCACGGCCGGGTGCGCCACCCGCTGCTGGAGGCCGAGGCCACCCACCGCGCGATCCAGCTCGCCCGCGTCGCGGGAGCCCCGCTCTACGTCGTGCACGTCTCGGCGGCCGAAGCGCTCGACGAACTCGTCCGCGCCCGCGACACCGGGATCCCGGTGTTCGGCGAGACCTGCCCGCAGTACCTGTTCCTCACCGTCGACGAGCTGTCCCGGCCCGGGTTCGAAGGGGCCAAGTACGTCTGCTCCACGCCGCTGCGGCCCGAGGAGCACCAGCGGGAGCTGTGGCGCGGTCTGCGCACCGACGACCTGTCGGTCGTGGCCACCGACCACTGCCCGTTCTGCTTCGCCTCGCAGAAGGAGCTCGGGCTCGGCGACTTCTCGAAGATCCCGAACGGCATGCCCGGGGTGGAACATCGGCTGGACCTGCTGCACCAAGGGGTGGTGGACGGCCGCCTCAGCCGCCGCCGCTGGGTGGAACTGGCCAGCACGACCCCGGCGCGGATGTTCGGCCTGCACCCGCGCAAGGGCACCATCGCGCCCGGATCCGACGCGGACGTCGTGCTCTACGACCCGCGCGCCGAACACGTGCTGTCCGCCGGGACGCACCACATGAACGTCGACTACAACCCCTACGAGGGCCGGACCGTCACCGGTGCGGTGCGCACCGTGCTCTCCCGCGGCCGGGTGATCCTCGACGGGGGCGAGTACCGCGGCCGTCCCGGCCACGGGCGCTTCCTGCGGCGGGACACCTGCGGATACCTGACCTGACACCACGGAGGTGCGCATGCGGTTCGGGCTCGTGCTCCAAACCGACCCCCCGGCCTGGTCGGTCGTGGAACTGATGCAGCGCGCCGAAGCGCTCGGCTTCGACCACGGCTGGACCTTCGACTCCTGCGTGCTGTGGCAGGAGCCGTTCGTGATCCACAGCCAGATCCTCGCCGCGACCGAGCGGATGGTCGTCGGGCCGATGGTCACCAACCCGGCCACCCGGGACTGGAGCGTCACCGCGTCCACCTTCGCCACGCTCAACGAGATGTTCGGCGACCGCACCGTCTGCGGCATCGGGCGCGGCGACTCGGCGCTGCGCGTCACCGGTGGCAAGCCGAACACCCTCGCGGTGCTGGAACGCGCGGTCGGCGTGATCCGGGACCTCGCGGAAGGGCGCGAGACCGAGGTGGACGGCACCGCCGTCCGGCTCCCGTGGGTGCGCGGCGGGCGCCTGCCGGTGTGGATCGGCGCGTACGGGCCGAAGGCCCTCGATCTGGCAGGTCGGGTCGGCGACGGCGTGATCCTGCAGCTCGCCGAGCCGCTGCTGGTCCGGTGGATGGTCCGGCACGTCCGCGACGCGGCCGAGGCCGCGGGGCGCGACCCGGACGCGATCACCGTGTGCGCGGCCGCACCCGCCTACGTCGGCGCGGACCTCGCGCACGCCCGCGAGCAGTGCCGGTGGTTCGGCGGCATGGTCGGCAACCACGTGGCCGACCTGGTGCGCCGCTACGGTTCGGGCTCGGCGGAGATCCCCGCGGAGCTCACCGACTACATCCGCGGCCGCGCGGGCTACGACTACTCCCACCATGGGCGCGCGGGCAATCCCAGCACCGACTTCGTGCCCGACGAGATCGTGGACCGGTTCTGCCTGCTCGGGCCGCCCGAGGCGCACCTGGACAAGCTCGCCGAACTGCGCGCGGCGGGCGTGCACCAGTTCGCCGCCTACGCCATGCACGACGCCGTCGAGTCCACGGTGGAGGAGTACGGCCGGGCGATCATCCCGCGCGCCACCGCTCCGGAGTTCGCCACGCGCTAACGCGTAGGCCCACCGCACCGGCTGGGTGAACCCGGACCCGCTCCGCGCCGGCGCGCCGACCAGGTCACATCGGCGCGACCACCACGGACGACCGGGCCGCCGCCGGGGCAGACTGTCCGCCATGCGAGGGCGAACGGGTTTCGGGTGGGCACTGCACGGTGACGGCAGCACGCCGCGCCCCGGCGAGTCGGTGGCCCCGCACGAACGGCTCACCTGGGGCCGCACCATCGGGTTCGGCGCCCAGCACGTGGTGGCGATGTTCGGCGCCACCTTCGTGTTCCCGGTCCTGATGGGACTGGACCCGAACCTCGCGATCATGGTGTCCGGTGGGGCGACGATCCTCTTCTTGCTCGTGGTGCAGGGCAAGATCCCCAGCTACCTGGGCAGCAGCGCCTCGTTCGTCGGCGCCGTCACCGCGATCCGCGCGGGCGGCGGGGACACCGCGACCGTCACCGGCGCGATCCTGGTATCCGGCGCGGTGCTCGCCGCCGTCGGAGTGGTGGTGCACTTCGCCGGGCCGGGGGTGGTGCAGCGGTTGCTGCCGCCGGTGCTGTCCGGGGCGGTGGTGCTGCTGATCGGGTTCAACCTCGCGCCGGTGGTGGCCGAGACGTACTGGCCGCAGGACCAGTGGACCGCGCTGCTCACGATGATCATCGTGGTGGCGGGCAGCGTGCTGCTGCCCGGGTTCTGGGGCCGCATCGCGGTGTTCCTCGGGCTCGCCGGCGGTTACCTGCTGTCCTGGGCGTTCGACGTGCTGCTCGGCCCGATCACCGCGCCCGGCTCCGACGGGGTGGTCAGCACCCACCCGCGGGTGGACCTCAGCGGCGTCGCGGACGCGGCCTGGTTCGGGCTGCCCGAGGTGCACGCGCCGTCCTTCTCCGCCTCGGCGATCATCGTGGTGCTGCCCGCGGTGATCGCGCTGCTGGCCGAGAACACCGGGCACGTCAAGGCCGTCGAGGAGATGACCGGCACCGACCTGCAGGGCAGCCTCGGTCGGGCGGTGTTCGCCGACGGGTTCGCCACCACGCTCTCCAGCGCGCTCGGCGGCCCGCCGACCACCACCTACGCGGAGAACATCGGCGTCATGGCGGCCACCCGGGTGTACTCGACCGCGGCGTACTGGGTGGCGGCGCTGGTGGCCATCGGATTCGGCCTGTGCCCGAAGTTCGGTGCGATCGTGGCCGCCGTGCCCGGTGGGGTGCTCGGCGGGATCACCGTCGTGCTGTACGGCATGGTCGGGTTGCTGGGTGTGAAGATCTGGGTGCAGAACCGCGTCGACTTCGCCGATCCGGTGAACCTGCTCCCGGTCGCCGCCGGGGTGATCGCCGGCATCGGCGGGGTGTCGCTGACCTTCACGCCGAGCCTGAGCCTCAGCGGCATCTCCCTCGGCACCCTGATCGTCCTGATCGGCTACCACCTGCTCCGCGCCTTCGCCCCCGCCCGGGACTGACCGCCGTCGGGGTCGCCGCGGGAGCCGCGGCCGCTTCAGCGGGACGTGGTGGACGACCGCAGGAGGCGGTGGACCTCGCGGGCGGCGGCGCGGCCGGCGCGGTTCGCGCCGATGGTGCTGGCGGACGGGCCGTAGCCGACCAGGTGCAGCCGCGGTTCCGCGACGACCCGGGTGCCGTCCATCCGGATGCCGCCGCCCGGTTCGCGCACGCCCAGCGGTGCCAGGTGGTCCAAGGCGGCGCGGAACCCGGTGGCCCAGAGGATCACGTCCACCTCGACCTCGGTGCCGTCGGCCCACCGCAGGCCGCCGGGCGTGATCCGCTCGAACATCGGGTGCCGGTCGAGCACCCCGGAATCCCGCGCGCGCAGCACCGCCCGCGTCGGCGGCAGCCCGGTCGCGCTCACCACGCTGCCCGGGGGCAGCCCGGCGCGGACCCGGCGGTCCACTTCGGCCACCGCGCGCCGCCCCGCGTCCGGGGTGAACTCGGCGTCGCCGAACACCGGCGGGCGGCGCGTCACCCACGTCGTGGTGGCCACCTCGGCGATCTCGGTGAGCAGTTCCACCGCGGAGATCCCGCCGCCGACCACCGCGACCCGGCGCCCGTGGAACTCCTCGGCGCCGCGGTAGTCCGCGACGTGCAGCTGCCTGCCGGTGAACGACTCCTGGCCGGGGTAGTGCGGTACGAACGGCTTGGTCCACGTCCCGGTCGCGTTGATCACCGCCCGCGCCGCCCAGGTGTCCGCGCCGGATTCCACCAGCAGCCGCTCGTCGGGTCCGCGCCGCACCGACCGCACCTGCACCGGCCGCCGCACCGGCAGCTCGAATTCGTCTTCATACCGGGCGAAGTACTCGGCGAGCACCTCGGAGGCGGGCCGCGCCCCGTCCTTCTCCGCCAGCGCCAGGCCAGGCAGGTCATGGATCCCGTGCACCCCGCCCAGCCGCAGCGACGGCCAGCGGTGCCGCCACGCGCCGCCCGCGCCGGTGCCCGCGTCCAGCACGACGAACCCGGTCCCGGTGCGCCGCAGGTGGTGCGCGCTGCTCAGCCCGGCCTGCCCGGCCCCGATCACGACCACGTCGACCTCGTGCTCCACACCGGTGGGAACGCCCGCGGCCGCCGCGGACGTCCCTCACCGGCTGTGGTGTCGAACACCCGGGGATTGGTCCGCAAGGGTGCGACGCACACCACCGCGACCCCTCCTTAACGCATCGGAAACGAGGTCCTAGTATCGGGGTGCAAGTGGGTGTTCGGCCCCGAACCTCTTTCGATCGCGAGACCAAGCGCGGGCAAGCGCGTGCGCCCGTTCGCGCGCTCGGAAGACGGGGAGGTCAGCAGAAAGGAGGCAAGGAAAGTGGCAATGGTGTGGGTGGCTCTCGCAATTGAGGCGATCGTGCTGCTGGCGGTGGCAGGCGTGGCGGTCAGGTGGGTGAACAAGCCTGCGCTGAACACTCCCGCTCAGCCCGCTGAGCAGGTCCCGGCGGTGGAACCGACGGGTGCGATGGTCCAGCAACCTGCCTGAACGCGGCGCAACGGGCTTGTCCGGACCGGACAAGCCCTGCGCATGTGCCGACCCTTATCGCCGCACTTTCTCACCGCGTTACACATTGTTCGAGTGAATTGCCGCGCGCTTTATCGTGCCGCTGTCGAATGGCTGTCCCCCGGGACCGCGGAACGGCCCGAGCGGCGTCCGCGGCGGTGAAATCACCTGCACGCGCACCCGGCCTCGGCGGCTCGGGCGACGACGGCTGCCCGCCCGCGACCGATAGGGTGACCGGGACCTCGCCCGACGAACGCGGAAGGCAGCTGTGACCACATCCCGGCAACGGCCCCAGACCGGACGGCCCGCATCGGTGTTCGCGGACTACCGGAAGTTCGCCGCCCGCGCGGCGCGCAAGCCCGGACTGGTGGGGGCGGTGGCGCCGAGCTCGCCGCACCTCGCCCGCGAGATGGCCTCGATCGTTCCCCGCACCGCGTCCGAGACCGGACCGGTCGTCGTGGAACTCGGCCCTGGCACGGGCGCGCTCAGCCGCGCCGTCCGCGACCGGCTGCCCGAAGGCGGCAGGCACCTGGCGATCGAACTCGACAGCGGCATGGTGGAGCACCTGCGCGCCGACCTGCCCTGGCTGGAGGTCGTGCAGGGCGACGCGGCGAAGCTGCGGACCCTGCTGGTGGACCACGGGGTGGACCGGGTCGACGCGGTGATCAGCGGGCTCCCGTGGTCGATCTTCCCCGGCGAGCTGCAGCGCGACATCCTCGCGGAGGTCGGCCAGGTGCTCGTCCCCGGTGGCGCGTTCACCACGTTCGCCTACGTGCACGCGCTCGGCATGTCCGGCGCGCGCGCGTTCCGCAACCGCCTGGACCTCGCCTTCGACGAGGTCCTCACCAGCCGGACGGTGTGGCGCAACGTGCCGCCCGCGCGGATCTACACCTGCCGCCGCCCGATCTCCTGACCGATCCGGACCGGCCCCGACCACCGGAACAGAGCATGTGCAGCGGAGCGTGATCGGTCTACGGTCGCGATGTGGGGACCATTGTGCTGCTGAGGCCGGTGCTCGAAGACGACCTGACCGATCTCGACCGGATGCTCAACACCCGCGAGGCCACCCATCCCTACAACTGGTTCGGCTACCACGGAGCGGGGCATTTCCGGCGCCGCTGGGCGGAATCCGGGCTGCTGGACCGGGACGAGGGCGTGTTGCTGGTCGTCGCCGAGCAGGACCCGCAGCGCCGGCTCGGATTCGTGTCGTGGGCGAAGAACCCGACCGGGCAGACCTCGTACTGCTGGAACATCGGGATCACGCTGCTGCCGGAGGCGCGCGGCCGCGGTCACGGCACCGACGCGCAGCGGCAGCTCGTCGCGTACCTGTTCGCCCACACCCAGGTGAACCGGGTGGAGGCGGGCACCGAGGTGGACAACCTCGCCGAGCAGCGCGCCCTCACCAAGGCCGGGTTCACCCGGGAGGGCGTGCTGCGCGGCTGGTTGTTCCGCGACGGGCGGTGGCGGGACTGCGTGCGCTACAGCGTGCTGCGCGACGAGGTCGTCGGCCGCTGAGTCACTCCAGCTGCTCCTCCAGCCAAGTGGTGTGCACCGGGCCGCTGCGCAGCTTGTCGTTGCCGACCAGCCGCCGGTGCAGCGGGATCGTGCTCGCCACGCCTTCGATGCGGAACTCCCGCAGCGCCTGCTCGGCCCGCGCGTACGCCTGGTCGCGGTCGGCGCCCCAGCAGATCAGCTTCGCGATCATCGAGTCGTAGAACGGGCTGATCCGGTCGCCGCGGGCCAGTCCGGTGTCCACCCGCACGCCCGGGCCGCCGGGCAGGTCGAACGTGGTGACCTCGCCGGGGGACGGGGCGAACCCGCGGTCCGGGTCCTCGGCGTTGATCCGCAGTTCGATGGCCGCGCCGGTGGGCACCAGGTCGTCCTGGGTGAAGGACAGCGGTGTGCCCGCGGCGATGCGCAGCTGCTCGGCGACCAGGTCCACGCCGCTGATCACCTCGGTGATCGGGTGCTCGACCTGGATGCGGGTGTTCATCTCCATGAAGTAGAAGTGCTGGTCCTCGTCGACGAGGAACTCCACGGTCCCGGCGTTGCGGTAGCCGACGTGGCGGGCGAGCCGGACCGCGGCCTCGCCGATGCGCTGCCGGGTCTCCTCGTGCAGGCCCGGCGCCGGGGCCTCCTCCAGCAGCTTCTGCCTGCGCCGCTGCACCGAGCAGTCCCGTTCGAACAGGTGCACCGCGCCGCCGTGGTCGTCGGCCAGCAGCTGCACTTCGACGTGCCGCGGCCGGGCCAGCGCCCGCTCCAGGTAGGACGTGCCGTCGCCGAACGCGGACCGCGCTTCGGCCTGTGCGGCGGGCAGCACGTCGGCCAGCTCGGCCGCCGAGGACACCGGGCGGATGCCGCGCCCACCACCACCCGCGGCGGCCTTGACCAGCACCGGGTAGCCGAGCTGGTCCGCCGCCGCCTGCGCGGCCGCCAGGTCGGTGACCGGCGCGCTGCCCGGGATCACCGGGACGCCGGCGGCCTGCGCGGTGGCGCGCGCGGTCGCCTTGTCGCCCATCAGCTCGATCGCGGAGGGCGGCGGGCCGACCAGCACCAGCCCGGCGTCCTGCACGGCCCGCGCGAACCGCGAGTTCTCCGAGAGGAAGCCGTACCCCGGGTGGATCGCGTCGGCCTGGGTGCTGCGCGCCGCCTCCAGCACCGCCGCCGCGTTCAGGTAGGACTTCGATGCGGGGGAGGCGCCGATGTGCACCGCGTGATCGGCGAGCTGCACCCAGCGGGAGTTCTTGTCGGCGTCGGAGTACACCGCCACCGCCTCGACCCCGGCCGCGTGGCAGGCGCGGATGATGCGGACCGCGATCTCGCCCCGGTTGGCGACGAGGACTCTGCTCGGGCCGGTCATGGTGCCACGACCTCGGCGACGCCTTGACCGGCCTCCACCTCGTCGCCCTCGTCGAGCAGGAACCGGCCGAGGGTGCCCGCCTGTTCGGCCTTCACCTCGCTGAAGGTCTTCATCACCTCGATGAGCGCGATGGTCTGCCCTTCCTGGACCATCGCGCCGACTTCCACGAAGGGTTCCTGGTCCGGCGCGGGACGTCGGTAGAAGACGCCGGGGAGCGCGGCGTTGACGGTCGACATGGTGGCCTCCTCCGTAACTTGGGGGTGCGGGACTAGCTGACGGCGGCGCGGACCTTCTCCAGCCGGATCCCGCGGTCCCGGCGGGCGGCGATCGCGGCGTCGACGTCGACCGAGGTGAACGCCACCCGGTCGCCGGTGCGGGCCTGCGCGATGCGGTCCCGGTCGACGGAGATCACGGTGCCGACGGTGGCGTAGCCGCCGCCGGTGACCGCGTCGCCGAGCAGCACGATCGGTTCGTCCCCGCCGGGAACCTGGACCGAGCCGATGGGGTACCCGAGGTCGACGACGTTCGCCGGGTCGCTGCCCGCGCCGAACGGTGGCTCGCGGTCGACGAAGTCGATGGTGCCGCCGCGCAACCGGTAGCCGACGCGGTCGGCGTCCTTGGTCACCTTCCACTCGGTGTCCACGAAGGACTCCATCGCGGTCTCGGTGAGCCGGTAGGAGCACAGCCCCACCACGAGCCGCAGCTGCGCCGGTCCGCCGAGGGCCGGCCGCAGCCCCGCGGGCACCGAGGTACCGGGGGAGGGCCCGGACACCGGCGGCGAACCCAGCGGCAACCGGTCGTCCGCGCGCAGCGCCCTGCCGTGGAAGCCGCCGATGCCGGTGAGCGTGTAGGTGGAGCGCGAACCCAGGTACTCCGGTACCGCGATCCCACCGCTGACGGCCACGTACGGGCGGGCGCCCGCGGTGAGCATCTCGAAGGACAGGACGTCCCCGGCGCGCACCGCGATCGCCTCCCACAGCGGGACGGGTTCGCCGTTGACGCGGGCCGGGGCGTCGGCGCCGGTGACGGCGATGCGGCGCTCGTCGGTGAACTCCAGCTCCGGCCCGATGTAGGTGGCCTCCAGCGCGGCGGCCCCCTCCGGGTTGCCCACCAGCAGGTTGGCCACGCGGAAGGAGTACTGGTCGAGCGCGCCGGAGGGCGGCATCCCGATGGCGTACCAGCCGTCGCGCCCGGCGTCCTGCACCGTCGTGTACAGCCCTCCGGAGCGCACGATGACCTCGCTCATCACAGCACCTCCAGCAGGTTCCGGTTGAAGCCGTCCGGGTCCGCGAGGAACGCGGTGGGGGAGAACTCGACCTCGGCGGTGCGGTAGCGGAAGGTGCCCGCTTCCACGTCGGCCCGGATGCGGTCGTACTCGGCGCGGTCGATCGCGCGGTAGTGCAGGATGTCGCTCGGTTTCGGGAACGCGATGTGATCGGCGAAATCCGGCAGCGATTGCGCGAGGTCGAACACCGGCGCGGGCGCGATCCCGAAGAGTTGATATCCGCCCGCGCCGCGAACCGGGTAGATCACCGAGAACGCACCGCCGTATCCGAAGGCGCGTTCCGGAGTATCGGTGCGCGGCCGCACGTACTTGGGAACTTCGATCTGCCGTTCGCGCGGGACCATCTGATAGCAGAACGGCAATCCGGGCACGAATCCGAGCATGGTGACGATGAACGGCGCACCGGTGATCGCGTCGATCAGTTCCGGGACGCCGCGGAACCCGTTGATCCGCGCCGCGTAGTCGAGATCGGTGCCGGACGGGTCCTGGTGGTGGTCCCGGAAGCGCAGCAGGGTCTCCCGGGTCCACGGGTCGTCGAAGAGGATCGGCACGTCCACGATCCGGGTCGGCACCACGTGGTCTTCCGGCAGGTCGCCCGCGGTGATCTCCAGCCTGCGCAGCTCGTCGACCAGTTCCGCCGGGTGCAGGCGGTCCGGGTCGAGCCGGACCATGTAGGAGGCGTTGGACGGGCAGATGTCGACGACGCCGTCGATGCCCTGCTCGCGCAGCGCGCCGGTGATCGCCATCGCCTTGAAATTCGCTTCCAGGCTCATTTCCTGATCGAGTTCGACGAAGACGAATTCATCGCCGCCGAACTCGTACCGAGCGGGAGGCAGGTGCGTGGTAGTCGCTGCCATGTCGACCTCCTCAACCGGTTACGGAGGTGATCTGCCGTGGACCAGAGCATGCGCCGAAGTGATTCCCGGCGCAGAACCTGAGCTGAGAACTCGTTGGACGGCACGAAAAAAATCGCACGTTCGGGTCACCATAGCCCGCGCACCACGAAGATCGGTACGCGCGAACGCACGCACCGGAATGGGCCGAAAGGACCCGCGTAGATCGGGAAAGGAACGGCGAGGACAACCGAAAGGAGCACTGCGCGGTCCGGGGGCGTGCGGGAACATGGCTCTGACCATCGGCGCGCGGCCGGGGATCACCGCAGGGCACACCCCGTCGGGTCGCGGTCGGCAGCTGCGGGAGGTGGGTCCGGTGCAGGAACTGGTGGATCTCAACGCGGACGCGGGGGAGAGCTTCGGCCGGTGGAAGCTCGGTGACGACGAACGGGTGATCCCGTTGGTCACGTCGGTGAACATCGCCTGCGGCTGGCACGCGGGCGACCCGGCGACGATGCGGGAGTCGCTGCGCATCGCACGCGACGCGGGCGTGGCCGCAGGCGCGCACCCCGGATTCCCCGACCTGACCGGGTTCGGGCGGCGCGCGCTCGCGCTGAGCCCGCGGGAGGCGGCGGACGCGTGCCTGTACCAGTTCGGCGCGCTGCGGGCGCTGGCCGACGAGCTGGGCGTGCCGATCACCCACGTGAAGCCGCACGGCGCGTTCTACGGGCTCACCTCGCGGGAACCGGACGTGGCCGCGGCGGTCGGCGAGGCCGTCGCCGCCGCGGCGCCGGGCGTGCCGGTGGTGCTGCTGGCCGGTGCGACCGCCGACCGGGTGGCCGAACGGGGCGTGCCGGTGGTGCGGGAGGCGTTCGCCGACCTGGACTACGACGAGACCGGGCGGATCATCATCGAACCGAACCCGGTCGCGAAGGATCCGCTGGCCTGCGCGGAGCAGGCGCTGGCGGTGCTGCGCGGCTCGGTGACCTCGGTGCGCGGCACCGACGTCCCGGTGGCGGCCGACTCGATCTGCCTGCACGGCGACCGCCCGAACGCGGTGGAGGTGGCGCGCGCGGTGCGGGACGCGCTGAGCGCGGCGGGCGTGCGGCTCGCCCCGATGCGGGACGTCCTGGCGGCGCGGGGAACCGGTGCGGCCCCCGCGATGGGGAAGGCGGCGACCGCACCGGCGTGATCGGGGCCGGACCGGACGAGGTGCTCCGGCCCGGCACCCGGGTCAGTTCACGGGCAGCAGCTCCTCGCGCAGCGCGACACGGTTGTCGGTGAAGTGGTCGCCCTCCGGGCTGAACGGCGCCACCTCGTCCGGCACGCAGTCGGCGACGAGCAGCGTGTCGTCGCTGCGCTCGTCCGGCCCGGCGGCGATCATCGGCGTGCCGTCCGGCGCCCACACCCCGGAGTTGCCGCGGTACTGCCACTGCCCGCGCTCCGAGGTCTCCCAGCCGCGCCGGTTCACGTACGCCACGAACACCCGCCACACCGAGGCCATCGCCGGGATGATGTGCTCGGTCGCGTCCGGGTACGGCACCTGGGTGGGGTTGCCGTCGTGCAGCGTGAAGTGGTGGTCGGCGGCGGTCGGACCCACCACGAGCCGAGCCCCGCGGCCCACCAGGCTCTGGTAGAGCGGCGGGAACTCGCACTCGTAGCAGTTGAGCAGGCCCACCGGGAACTGGTTCACCTTCACCACCGGCGGCAGCTCGGTGCCCGCCGTGAAGTTGATCCGCTCCGCCGCCCCGTACAGGTGGGTCTTGCGGTAGTTCGCGGCCAGTTCACCGCCGAGGACCAGCGCGATGGAGTCGTGCACGGTGCCCGCGTCCCGGTCGAGCTCCACGTAGGGCACCACGATCCCCACGTCGTGCGCGGCCGAGAGCTCCCGGGCGGCCTGCACGGCGGTGCCGTCCGAAGGCTGGGCGAGGGCGCGGGCTTCGGCGGCGCCGAGCGAGTAGCCGGTGGTGTAGCACTCGGGGAAGGCGCACAGCTGGGCCTGGTAGCGGGCGGCGACCTCGACGACCTCCCGCATCCGGGAGAGGTTCGCGGTCACCGCTTCCGGGGTGCCCACCGGGTTCTCGCCTTGGAACAGCGCGAGGCGCACGCCGGTGCCGGGCTGCGGGGGTTCGGGCTTGGTGAGCTTGCTGGCGATGCGGATGGGGCGCAACGGTTCGTCCTCTCTGCAGGGGTGGGGAACGGGTTTCACGCGGGGGTGGCGATGGCGCCGGACAGGTAGCCGCGCACCGCGTCGAGCAGGTCCTCGGCGTGCCGCGCGGTGAGTTCGGTGCGCACCACGATGCGCAGCACGTCGGTCTGCTGGCGGTCCGGTGGCAGCGAGTAGACCGGGACCGACCAGCCGTGCGTGCCCAGGTGCGCGGCCAGCTCCCGCAACGTCCAGCGGTGCGCGCCTTCGCGCTGGGCCAGCACGACGACGGGGAGTTCGCGGCCGTCGCCGAGCACCTGGAACGGGCCCATGCCGCCGAGCGCGTCGGCCAGCGCGGTGGCGGTGGCGCGGCTGCGGGCGTGCAGCTCGCGGAAGCCGTCGAAGCCGAGCCGCAGGAAGTTGTAGTACTGCAGCACCACCGGCGCCGCCGAGCGGGAGAAGCTCAGCTCGTGGTTGGCGCGCGTGCTGCCCAGGTAGTTCGTGTCGAAGCTGAGCCAGTTCGTGCGCGCCTCAGGGTCCCGCCACACGATCCACCCGAGCCCGGCCGGGACCATGCCGTACTTGTGCCCCGACGCGTTGATCGAGTGCACCCGCGGCAGCCGGAAGTCCCACGCCAGCCCCGGATCCAGGAAGGGCGCGATGAAACCGCCGGAGGCGGCGTCCACGTGGATCGGAACGTCCACACCGGACTCCGCCGCGAGATCGTCGAGGGCGGCGGCTATCTCGGCGATCGGCTCGTAGCTGCCGTCGATCGTGGACCCCAGGATGCTGACCACGCCGATGGTGTCCTCGTCGCAGCGTTCCGCCGCCTGCTGCGCGGTCAGGTGCAGCCGGTCCTGCTGCGCGGGGGCGATGCGCGGCTCCACCTCCCAGTAGCGGCAGAACTTGTGCCAGCACACGTGCGCGTTCGAGCCCAGCACCAGGTTCGGCTTCCGCCCGCCGGTGTCCCCGCGGTGCCGCCACCGCCGCAGCAGCGAGGTGCCGGCCAGCAGCGCGGCCTCGCTGGACCCGGTGGTGGCGGTGCCGACGGCGGTGGACAGGTCCGCGTTCCACAGCCCCGCCAGGGTCTGCACGCAGTGCCGCTCCAGCTCGGTGGCGCCCGGGTACTGGTCCCGGTCGATGAGGTTGTACGGCAGGTAGTCGCTGAAGAGCCGTTCGGCCTCCGGTTCGACGGAGCTGGTCAGGAACGTGGCCAGGTTCGACGCCGGGGCGATGTCCTCCCGGAGCTTGATCCGGACCGCGTTGGCCGCCGCCGAGGCGGTCCAGCCCTTGCTGGGCATCGCTCCCGGCGGTCGCGCGGTCGTCGTGGGTGGTGCGCTCGCCCGGCTTGCCGCCTGCGGACACGACATGGCGAAGACCTCCTTGAGGGGGACTGCGACGTGGTTTCACTGGGGGCTGCGAACTCAGGTGGCCTCGCAGCCGAGTGCAGCGGGAGGGATTGGGACGTGCGACGTTTCGAAACCTAGGCCCCGCTCGGCGGCGGCAAACATGGTCACAAAGGCCTGCTCCGCCGGACCTGGTCCTCCGAATGGCACCTCCGCGGTCGCTCGAACGTGTCCTTGATTGCGGCATCCGGGGGAAATCGGTGGCCGGTCGGTCACTTCTGCGGGGGCTCCTGACGACATAGCCAGTGGAGGCAGCGACCGGTCCGGTGCAGGTGGGAAGGCCTTGCCCGGTGGTGAAGCGTCGGCCTGCGACGGTGCTCGAAGAAGACCTGGTCATGGCGGTGGTGCGCCGCGATGTCCCGGTCCTGCGCCGGAACGATCTCGCGTCGTCCGGGGCACCCGTGTGCCCGGTGGCGCGGCCGATGTCACCGAACCTGTGGGAGTCACCTGATGGCCAGTTCGTACCGGCGAGCCTTGGACACCGCGATCACCGCGATGATGCGGGAGGCGATCGAGCACTCCGCGGCGCTGGAGCAGGTGCTCGGGCAGGTGAACCAGCTGGTGACCCTGCGGGTGCGCCTGGGTCACAACGGGCTCGTCGCGGGCGAGGTCTACCGGGACGCGCTGCAGCGCGCGGCCGGCGCCGGGGTCGGCGGCGAGCCGCGCTCGCAGGCGGCACCGCTGCTGCAGCGGCTCACCCCGCGCGAGCACGAAGTGCTGGGGCACCTGGTCCGCGGCAGCTCCAACCGGCAGATCGCCCGGTCGCTGGGCATCTCCGAGCGGACCGTGAAGAACCACCTGCGGGCCGTGTTCACCAAGCTGGAGGTCGCCGACCGCACCTCCGCCGCCGTCAAGGCGCTCACCGCGGGCCGCGCACCGGACGAGCAGGGCGGCGGAGAACCGGGCCCCGTCGAAATCCCCCAGCAGAGCGCGGTGCACCGCGGTTGAACGACCGCGCCCGATCAGCGGGTGCGGGCCACCCCGAACGCGACGATCTTCTACTCTGCCGGACATGCCCGCGCTGAGTCCCAGGTCGATCCTCGAAGGCCGCAGCAGCGACCGCGTCCCGCTCCCGTTCATCATCGGGTTGATCGGGTGCGGCCTGTGCACGCTGCTGGCGGTCGCCTACTACCTGCTCACCGGCGGCGTGCTCAGCACGGTGCTGAGCGGGTTGCTGGCGTTGCCGACGGTGGTGGTGCTGGTGGCGCTGGTGCTGCTGATGGACCGGCTGGAACCGGAACCGCGGGTGAACCTGCTGCTCGCGTTCGCGTGGGGCGCCGGAGTCGCCATCGTCGGCTCGTTCCTGGTGAACACGCTCGGCGGGTCGCTGCTGCACCCGGTGTACGGGCCGGAACTGGGCCGGGTGCTGACCGCCTCGGTGATCGCGCCGGTGGTGGAGGAGAGCTTCAAGGGCTTCTTCCTGCTGCTGATGCTGTGGTTCCGCCGGTTCGAGATCGACGGGCCGACCGACGGGCTGGTGTACGCGGGGCTGTGCGCGCTCGGCTTCGCGTTCGTGGAGAACGTCCTCTACTACCAGACCGGGTTGCTGGAGAACGGGTCCGCGGTGGCGGGCACGGTGCTGGTGCGCGGGGTGATCGCGCCGCTGGGGCACCCGATCTACACGGCGATGACCGGGCTCGGCGTGGCCTACGCGGCGCGCAGCAGGGGAGCAGGTCGCGGGTTCGCCGTGGTCGGCGGCTGGGTGGCGGCGGTGCTGCTGCACGCGCTGTGGAACTTCTCCTCGACGTTCGGCTACGGCGGGTTGGCGCTGGCGTACCTGGTGGAGCTCGGCGTGCTGGTGGCGCTGGTCCTGGTCGTGATCCGGGACCGGCAGCGGCTCATCGGGCTGATCGGCACCCACCTGCCGCCCTACATCCCGAGCGGGCTGGTGCACGACGTGGACGTGCGGATGCTGGCGACGATGAACGGGCGCAGGCGGGCGCGCACTTGGGCGCGGATGCAGGCGGGCCTGCCCGGGGCGCGGGCGATGGCGGACTACCAGCTGGCGGCCACGGAACTCGCGCTGCTGCACGACCACGCGACGCGGGCGACGATCCCGGTGGAGCTGTTCCACTCGCGGCGGGACGCGATCCTCGGGCTGATGCGGGTGGCGCGGAACGCGTTCTTCCAGCGCCGGCCGCTGCCGCAGGTGGCGCCGCCGCCGTGGGCCGGGGCGCACCAGTCCGGCTTCTTCCGCACGTCGGAGCTGGCGACGACGCGGATGCCGGTGTACCGGCCCGCCCCGACGCCGCCTCCGCCGCCGCCCGGGCCGCTCGCGGCCTTGCGCACGCGGAAGATGCGGACGGTGGCGTCCGGCGGACGGCCGGGTGCGGGGGCGGGAGGTTCGCCGCAGCCTTCGGATCCGGAGGGGCGGACCGCTCGGTACTCGAACCCGCTGCGGCCGAGCACCCCGCGATCGGCCCCGCGGCGGGCGAACCCGCGGTCGGCGAGCTCCCAGCGGTCGACTCCGCAGCAGCCGAGCTCGCCATCGCCGAACTCGCAGCCGACGAACCCCCAGCAGTCGAGTACGCAGCCGCCGAGCTCGCAGTCGCCGAGCTCGCAGTCGCCGAACCCCCAGCAGTCGAGTCCGCAGTCGCCGAGCTCGCAGTCGCCGAACCCCCAGCAGTCGAGTCCGCAGCCGCCGAGTCCGCAGCAGTCGAACCCGCAGCAGCCGAACCCGCAGCCCTCGAACCCGCAGCAGCCGGTCGCGCAGAAACCCGGTCCGCGGCGGCAGAACCCCCGGCAGCCCGGCGACCGGCGACCCGGACCCCAGCAGGGCCCGCCCGGCCCCCCGCCTC
>NZ_JAIUJZ010000109.1:0-22471 GCF_020176775.1 Saccharopolyspora sp. 6M | reverse complement strand
ACCCGGCGGCGGCAGGTGCGCGGGCGGTGGGGGTGGCGGCGTCATGTCGAGTCCGAATCTCGCGAGTGGTGGTCCTTGATCAGCTCAGCACGAACCGGACCGCAGGCCGAGCGGAAATGCCGGAAACCGCAGGTGCGCGGCAGAAATCGCCATCTCGCTATTAACAGTCGATCGTTCCGGTGAACGGGACGATGCGGTGATCACCGGTGCGGGCGGCGGTGGCGCACACCGAGCAGGTCGGCCGCTCGTCGCACGGCACGACGTCGGCCGGGTCGGTGAGCACCCCGCAGCTCCCGGCGATCTCGCCGGCACCGGCGACCGGGACGAGGTGGTTCTGGTAGCCGAACGCCACCCAGCAGCGGGCGGGCACGTCGTGCGGGTCCATGCGGATCTCCTCGGGTGGAGGGTGACCGGGCGGGCGTCGGGGAGGTGTGGCCGCCGCCCGGCCACCCGTGCGGACCGGTGTGGGGTCGGGGGTCACCACGACCGGGCCGCGTTCGGGGGCGCGCTCAGCGCGCTCGGTCCGCCAGCTCGCGCCAGCAGTCCATGCAGGTCGGTTCGCGGATCCAGTCGATCTCGTCGGCGACCCGCTGCAACTCGTCGGTGCACACCACGACGCCGCACAGCGCGCGGGTCAGCCCACCCGGTTCGGAGCTGCGCGCGTCCAAACCGAAGGCGTGCCGTCCACTGCTCACCGGCTGCCACCGCCCCACCTTCGCCCCATCGGCCAGCATGTTCGCTCCTCTCTAGCGTGTTTCCGGTTTAAGTATGTTGTTACCGGCTCCAACTTTGCTAGTCCCCCATCGTTGGATCATGCAGCCGACACGGATTGGCTAAGCTGTTTTCATGGCCGGTACCAGTGAACACACACCCAAGGCGCGCCTGCTCGGTGCCGAGCTTCGCGAGCTACGCAAGCAGGCGAACATCACGACCCGCGAGCTGGCACATCGGCTTGGTACCAGTCATGTCACCATCTCTCGCTACGAAACCGGCACCCGCACACCCCGACCGGAGGATGTTGCACGCATACTGGGAACACTAAGAGTTACCGGTACCAGATATGACGAGCTGATCGAGTTCGCTAGGAATGCCGGAGACAAGAACACGTTCGCTCGCAGCTCATCCGGTCCGCACAAGCATCTGGTCGAGCTAGCCGAGTTCGAACGCTCGGCCAGCTCGATCACCGATGTGGCGCCCACCGTGATCCCGGGCCTCCTCCAGACTGCCGACTACGCGCGCTCCATCATGCGCGGATTGCCCAACCCTGAAAGGGAAATCCGAGTCGGCCTACGGATGGCTCGGCGAGACGTACTAGCGGGAAGAGCAGCGAAACCGCTCACCGCGATCATCGCCGAGCACGCGCTGCGCCAGCCCCTCGGCGGTCGAGCGGTCATGGCAGAACAGCTCAGGTACATCTTGAGGATCAGCGAGCAGAGCAACATCACGGTTGCCGTCCTCCCCAACGGCTTGACTCACTGGACTCCCGCACACGAAGGCGCATTCGTCTTGTACGAGTTCGCGAAGGCGCCGCCGATCGTCCAGCTGGAGCACTACCGATCTCCAGCCTTCCTCTTCGAGGCAAAGGACGTCGCTGCCTACAAGCAAGCCGTAGTGGACATCCACACTTCGATCTTGTCTGTTGAGGCCTCAGCGGGTCTGATTGCAACGATAGCCACCGAGATGGAGGAAGCCTGATGCTGAGCGACGCGGCGAAATGGCGGAAATCCAGCCACAGCGGGCAATCCGGCAGTTGCGTGGAGGTCGGCCTCGCCTCGGATGCGGTCGGCGTCCGGGACACGAAGGACCGCGACGGCGGCACCTTGCTGTTCGACCGGCGCGCCTGGCGCAGCTTCCTCGACTCGCTGCGCCGCTGACCGAGACCTCAGCGCAGCAGGGTGACCGCTTCCGGGTCGGCGAGCAGCGCGGCCAGGGCGAAGCGGCTGTCCCAGGCACCGGCCGCCCAGGCGAGGGCGCGGGCCAGCCCGTCCGGTGTCCGCTCGGCGTGCACCGCACCGGTCGCGTCGACCCACCAGTGCACGCGCCGCTCCCCGTCGCGGGTGCTCACGCGCAGCCCGTCGTGCAGGTCGACCTCGCCGTTCGGCACCGCGATGCCGAGCAGTTCGCAGGAGCTCGGCACCCGGCCGACCTCGGCCCAGCGCTGCACGCGGCCGTCGGAGAGCACCCGCATGGTGCTCTCCTCGGAGGCCAGCGGGAGGTCCAGGAGTTCGGCGAGCGCTTCGGCGTCGAACTGGTCGGGGCCGCCGCCGGCGACGACGAGCGGGGCCTCCAGCACGCCGAGCATCCACGGCTCGTCCAGCACCACGGCCCGCTCCGCGCTGACCACGGCCCCGGACAGGGACCGCACCGATTCGGGCGGACCGGCGAAACCGGGGCTGACGACGCCGTCGACCACGGCGTCGGCGAGCACGCGGTGCGCCCGCAGCGCCGTGCCCGCGCGGATGCCGCGGTCCGGGTCGCCGAGCCGCGCCACCAGGTCGGCCGCGTCGTCCGGGTCGTCGACGCGCAGCTCGCCGCGCACCCCGGCCAGCCGCAGCCGCCGCGAGCTGAGGCCGAGGTCCGGCACCGGGTCGTAGATCCCCGCGATGTCCTCGGCCTCCGGCAACCGCCATGAACGGGGTTCGCGGCCGTCGAGGACGGCGAAGCGGGCCAGCCACCACGCGGGATGGCTGTGCGGGTCCCCGAGGACGTGCGCGATGTCCGGGGAGTCGGTGAGCAGCCGGATCGCCTGCGGCCACGCGTCGTCGGCGACCAGGTCCAGGTCGCGGACCGAGGTGAACCGCGCGGGCGGCCACGCCCCGCCCGCCAGGCGCTCCTGCTCGTGCCACCAGCGGACGCTGTCGGCGAACTGCTCGTCCGGGTCGATCGGGTCGTCCTCGACGTGCAGCGCGAACGAGTCCAGCACGCCCACGGACCGCAGCAGGTCCCGCGGCCAGCGCGCCGCGAACGCGCCGTCCAGCACGCCCAGCGAACCGTCCGGCCCGACCTCGTCCGGGTCGAGCACGGCCAGCAGCGCCGCGTCCGGCAGCAGCAGCTCGTCGGCGCGGCGGATCTCGCCGTCGCGGTCCGGCATGGCCAGCGCGGCCAGCCAGTCGTGCGGGCGCGAGTCGCGGACCAGGCCGAGCACCGATTCGGTCAGCGGCAGCACGTCCGCGCCCACCCGGGCTTCGGCCACGCTGCCGCGCACCGCCTCCGCCAGCGGCGGGGCGTCGAGCAGTTCCGCGGGTCCAGCGCGGTGCGCACCGAGCTGCTCCAGCAGCGGGTGCGCCGCGTCCGGGTGCGCGATGCGCAGCCCGCTGATGTCCAATGTGGACAGCACTGCGGCGGGGCCCGAATCGGCATCGCCGTCGGTGAGCAGCACGTCCCGCGCGCCGGTGACGGTGCGGCCGTCGGCCAGCGGCACCGGCAGCGCCGCGAACTCCTCGCGGGCGCGCAGATCGGTGCGCTGGATCGGGGCCAGCGCCTCGTACAGCCGGTGCCACCAGGACGGCGGGCGCTCCAGCCCGCCGACCGCGGCCACCAGCTCAGCCGCGCCGAGCCGCCGCACCTCCAAGGTGCTCAGCGCGCGCCGCTGCCGGGCGTCCGAGAGTTCCGCGGCCAGCAGGCCCGGCACCACGTCCGCCAGCAGCGACACCAGTTCCGGCGAGTAGTGCTCCAGCACCGCGGCGCTGCTCGGAGCCACCGACCCACCGGCGCCACCGGGCAGCCACGCGCTGATCCGCAACCGGTCCAGCACGTCCTGCCGCAGCTTCCCGTCCACATCGGACAGCGGGAAGCCGGGCAGCGGCACCAGCGCGGTGCGGTGCTCCGGCGCGATCTTCGCGACCAGGTCCGGGTAGCTCTCCGCGGCGAACGTCAACACCGACTCCACCGCGGGCGAGGCCGCGACCCGCCGCCGGTCCGCCTCCACCGGCAACCCGGCCAGCAGCCGGGCGGGCAGCGACAGCCGCTCCTCGGTGGGCGTCGGGGCGTGCAGCACGTCCTCGGCGAGCGGGATCGGCACGTCGTCGGGCCCCAGCGGCACCGCCCAGCACGCCCACCAGCTCGCGCCGCGCTTCGCCTCCGAACCCAGACCTTCCAGCGCCGACTCGCCCAGTTCACCGGACACCCGGTGCAGCAGCCAGCGGTCGCTGCGCTGCGGGCCGTGCACCACCGCGCGCGAGGAACCCTGGTCCTCGCGGCGCCACGAGCGCGAACCGACGTGGACCTCGCGCAGCGCGGGCAGCGCCAGCAGCAGATCAGGGGCGCGCTCGGCGAACTCCGCCAGCAGCGCATCACCGTCCACATCGGACCGGACGGGCAGCCGCACCTCGGTGCTGAAGCCCTCCGGCGGCCGCTCCTGCGACGGCCACGCGAGCCGCAGCACCGGCACACCGCCATCGCGGGATTCGAGCTCCTTCGCCGGGCCCGGCAGCGCCGCCGCCTCGGCCCGGGTGCGCTCCGCGGAGAACTCCACCGCGCCCGAGGTCGACACCACGCGCGGCGCGTCCGACACCGCCAGCACCGCGGCGAAACCCACGCCGAACCGGCCGACCGTCGCACCCTCGCGCTTCGCCGACGCCCGCAGCGAACCCAACGCGGCCACGCCGTCCGAGGTCAGCGGCGCGCCGGTGTTCGCCAGCCGCAGCTCACCGTCCTCGAACCGGACCCGCAGCACGCCGTCCGCGCCCGCCGCGTCCGCGGCGTTCTGCGCCAGCTCCACCAGCAGCCGGTCCCGGTAGCCGCCGAGGCGCAGGTCCTCCTCGGCGTTGGCGTCCTCGCGGAACCTCGTCGGCGAGGAGTCCCAGGACTCCAGCACGGCCCGCCGGAGCTCGGCCGTGCCGAACACGTCCTGCGCGGTCACCCGCGCGACTCGAAGTCCAGCGTGGTGTCGTCGTAGACGACCTCGGCGACCGGCACCGTCGACGACGTGTCCACCTCGGCCTCCGAGTGCGCGCCGCACCCGAACTCCACGTGCACCACGCGGCCGTCCGCCGGCGCGATCTCGTTGCCGCACACGCCGAACGCGGCCTGCATCGAACCCGCCAGCGGCAGGAAGAAACCGCAGGTGCCGCACGCGCCGGGCGCGAGCTTCGCGATGTCGCTGCCCGGGCCGAACTCGCCCTGGTGCCAGCGCTCCGCGGCCGCCAGCCTGCCCTCGTGGCTGAGCACCCGCTTGCGGCCCAGGCCGACCTCGTGCGCCAGCGACTCCACGCCCTGGTCCGCACCGGACAGGTAGCCCTCGGCCAGCCGCGGATCGCCCGGAGCGCTCGGCAGCAGATCACCGGCGCCGAGATCGCCCGGCCGCACCCGCTCGCTCCACGGCACCCAGGCCGGCGCCGTCAGCGCGTCCTGGCCCGGCAGCAGCACGACCTCGCTGACCGTGACCGGCTCACCCGGACCGGCGATCGCGACGGTCACCGCCCAGCGCCAGCCCACGTACCCCGGGTAGTTCGATTCGAAGTAGTGCGTCGCCGCGTCCGGCCCCTCGGCCTCCACGCCGACGTGCGCGCCGACGGGGGCCTCCGCCGCGTCGACCGTGAGCACCGGCGAACCGATCGGATCGGCCGCGGGGCCCGCTTCGCCCTCGGCGGCGGCGCGGGCCGTCTCCACGGCCGCGGCCAGCGTCGGGTCGAGCCGGGCCGGTTCGGGCTGGGCCGGTTCCGGCTGGGTCCCCGTGGACTCGCCGCTCGGCTCCCCGGGAACTCCGAGCGGAGCGTCCGGGTCGGTGGTCGGAGCAGGCATAGGCGTCACGTGCTCGATTGTGCCGTACGCGTTCGATGCGGTCGCCGCCCGTGTCAGGCTTTCGGGGTGCGAACCGGAGATCTTCCCAGGCGAACTGCGCTGGGCAACCGTCTGTCCGCAGGTGTGATCATCACGAGCCTGCTGTCCGGACTGGCGTTGGGCGCGTGCTCGGCGCACGTACCAGCTCAGCACGAAGGCCAAGAGGATCGCGAGCACACCGATCAGAGCATTGGGCACGCGGGCAGCGTGCCACACCTTCGAGCGATGGTGACCCGCGTGCTCCCGCACGACCGCTCCTCGTTCACCCAGGGCTTCGAACTGTCCGGCGGAACCCTCTACGAAGGCACCGGGCGGTACGGGCGCTCGCTGCTGCGGGCGCTGGACCCGGACACCGGCCGCGTGCTCGGGGAGGAACGTCTCCCCGCCGACCTCTTCGGCGAAGGCATCACCGTCGCCGGAGACCGTATCTGGCAGCTCACCTGGCAGGAAGGGGTTGCGCTGGAACGTGATCGGACGAGCCTGCGGGAACTGCGCCGGGTGGACTACGACGGCGAGGGCTGGGGGCTCTGCCACGACGGTTCCCGGCTGGTCATGAGCGACGGCAGCGCGCGGCTCACCTTCCGCGACCCGGCGACGTTCGCGGCCACCGGCTCCGTCCAGGTCACCTTGGAGGGCAGGCCGGTACCGGAGCTCAACGAGCTCGAATGCGCCGGCGGGCAGGTGTGGGCGAACGTGTGGGGCAGCGACCAGATCGTGCGCATCGACCCGGCGACCGGCGTGGTCGGCGCGGTCGTCGACGCGTCCGGGCTGCTGCCCGCCGGGGAGCGGGCCGGGGCGGACGTGCTGAACGGGATCGCCGCGGTGCCCGGGACCGACGAATTCCTGCTCACCGGGAAGCTGTGGCCGCACGCGTACCGGGTGCGGTTCGAGCCCCGCTGACCGGTTGCCGCGACCGAGCTGTGGAGAACTCACGCGTGATCTCGCAAATTTCCACAGGTTGTCCACAGGTAGCTCTCGGCTGTGGACAACTCCGCCGCACGCCGGGTTGAGCAGCGGAGCAGCGGACGCGATCGACCCCGCGGCTGGGGCAGGATGAAGTCATGGGGCCCCGACGCGACCAACGCACCGACGAGGAACCGACCGGCCGCCCCGGCTGGGGAGCCGGGCGGCGCGGCAGGCGCGGGCGGATCCCGCAGGGCTTCGGCGGACGGCGGGACGACCGGGAGCAGCGGGACGACCGGGAACGCGACGGCAGTCGGGAACGCGACGGCAGTCGGGAACGCGACGGCAGTCGGGAACGCGACGGCGGTCAGGAACGCGACGGCGGTCGGGAACGCGTCCGCGCAGCCGATGCCGCGCAGGCCGGACGCGAGCAGGCGGGCCCCGGGGCCCGGGGATCCGAGCACCCCGCCGCCACCGCACCACCGCGCACCGCCGGAACGCACCGCGGTTCCGGCCCGGACGGCGAACGCGAACCCCACCCCGCGCCCGACGACGCACGCGAGCACCGCGGGCGCACCGGCCCGGACGGCGGCCGATCACCCGGCGAGGCTCCCGAGAACTCCGCGGGCGGCCGCTGGGACGCCACCGCTCCCCCGCGCAAGCTCACCGTCACCCGGGTCGCGGCCTGGCGCGGCCGCCAGCTGACCCGCGCCGCGATGCGGCTGTTCTTCTCCGCCGCGCACGCCGACGGCGCCGCCGAATCCGGGCTCGCCCGCTTCAGCTACGCGGTGATGCTCAACTACGCGGTGGACGCGGCGATGGCCGTGGCGCTCGCGAACACGCTGTTCTTCTCCGCTGCCACCGGCGAGAGCCGGGACAAGGTGGCGCTGTACCTGCTGATCACCGTCGCCCCGTTCGCGGTGATCGCGCCGGTGATCGGCCCCGCGCTGGACCGGCTGCGGCAGGGCAGGCGCACCGCGCTCGCGGTGTCCTTCGGCGTCCGCGTGCTGCTGGCGGCGGTGATGGCGGTGAACTTCGACGGCTGGCTGCTGTACCCGGCGGCGCTGGGCTGCATGGTGCTGTCCAAGTCGTTCGGCGTGCTCAAGGCCGCGATGACCCCGCGGGTGCTGCCCGCGGCGATCGACCTGACCACGGCCAACTCGCGGCTGACCACGTTCGGCCTGGCCGCCGGGGGCGTGTTCGGAGCGGTGGCGTCCGGGTTCGCGTGGTTGCTGGGATCGCCGGGGGCGCTGTGGTTCATGGCGGCGCTCGCGGCGGCCGGGGTGTGGCTGTGCCTGCGGATCACGCGGCGGGTGGAGAGCTCGGCGGGCGAGGCGCGGGCCGTGGCCGGGAAGCGGCGGCGGGCGCCGCTGGGCCCGCACGTGGTCGTCGCGCTGTGGGGCAACGCGGGCATCCGGGTGCTGACCGGGTTCCTGACGCTGTTCGCCGCCTTCGTGATCAAGGAGAGCACCCGGCAGGACCCGGCGATGCAGGTCGTGCTGCTCGGCGCGGTCGGCGGGGCGGCCGGACTCGGCAGCTTCCTCGGGAACGCGGCGGGCGCCCGGATGCGGTTCGGCGCCCCGGACCGGCTGATCGTGAGCTGCCTGGGCAGCGCGCTGGCGATCGCGGTGTGCGCGGCGGTGCTGGCCGGAGTGCCCGCGGCGGTCGCGGTCGGGCTCGTGGCGGCGACCGCGAGCGCGCTGGCGAAGGTGTGCCTGGACGCGGTGGTGCAGCGGGACGTGGCCGAGGAGTCGCGGGCCTCCGCGTTCGGCCGCTCCGAGACGGTGTTGCAGCTGAGCTGGGTGTTCGGCGGCGCGCTGGGAGTGCTGCTGCCGCCGGTGTGGTGGATCGGCTTCACCACGACGGCCGCGCTGCTGGCCCTGGTGCTGGTGCAGACCGTCCTCGTCGGGCGCGGCGGCGGGCTGGTCCGGCTCCCGCGCCGGGGCCGCCGGGCCGAACCGGGCACCGAGGGCGTTCCGGCCGGACCGCGGACCAGGCGGACCGCCTCGGACCGCGAGCCCGTCCGGCGACACCGGGCCGTGGACTTGGCGGACGACACCGGGCCGTAGGCTCGCGGTCGTGCATCGTGGACTGAAGTCGCTGCTGCTCGCGGCTCCGCTGGGCGTCGTCGCCCTGGCCGGGTGCTCGGCACCCTCCGCCCCGCAGGTCACGTTCTACTCGCACGGCGAGGCGATCGAGGTCGCCCCCGCGCGGTTCTGCGACGCGACCGGGGAGAACTGCGCGCCGCCCGCCGAGGACCCGGTGGGCAAGCTGCGGGTGCCGGAGAAGTCGCCGCTGCAGATCTCGGTGCCCGGCGAGGTGTCCGCCACGCCGTGGCAGGTGTCCTACATCTACCGGGGCGTCGACGGCCAGGAGGTCGAGGGGCGCACCGGCGTGATCCGGCCGGACGAGCGCCACTCCTACACCCTGCGCGTCCCCCCGGACGGCACCCGCCTGGAGCACGTCGAGGTGCAGCAGTACTCCGGTCTCCTCGTGCTCGGCGAGGACGGCGGCGTGGACTTCCCCATCGCCGCCACCTGGGTCATCGACCCGACCTGACGGTTTCTGCCTGTCGAACTCCTGCTGCGTGGTGGCTCGGGTGGCGGAACCTCAGCGGTTCCCCCGCTGCGGGATCTTTTTCGCAGGTGGCTCCGCCACATGGGAAAAAGCTGTCCTCGCGAGGGAACCGCTGAGGACCCGCGGGTGGTCCTGCTGCTCTGGTGGTCGCCGCTCATCGGCTTCGCCGCTGACAGGAAAACGACCTGGCAGGTTCGAAGACGGGCGGTGCGGTTGGCGTTCGCTCTCGTTCGGCGCCGGGGTCAGGCGCCGGGGTCGAGTTCGCGGGCGACCGCGCGGACGACCTCGCCGATCCGCTTGGACACCTTGCGGTCCGGGTACTTGCCGCGGCGCAGGTCGGGCTGCACCTTCAGCTCCAGCAGCTTGATCATGTCGTCGACCATGCCGTGCAGTTCGTCCGCGGGGCGGCGGCGCGCTTCGACGACGGAGGGCGGCGGGTCCAGCAGCTGGATCCGCAGGGCCTGCGGGCCGCGGCGGCCCTGGGCCATGTCGAAGTCGACGCGCTGGCCGGTCTTGAGCGAGTCGACGTCGGACGGCAGCGCGGAGGAGCGCACGTACACGTCCTCCCCACCGTCCTGGGTCACGAAGCCGAAGCCCTTGTCCGCGTCGTACCACTTGACCCTGCCGGTCGGCACTGTCCTCACCGTTCCCTGTCGATGCCCGGCCCGCACTCCTCCACGTGGCCCAGGTCGGGCGGTCCGGGAGCGAGCGGGTCCTCCTTGTCGTCATCGTGCGTCGTGCCGGGGCGCGACGCACCGGCCCTGGCACAACAAAAACGCCCCGGAACGCCACGCTGTCAGAGCGTTCCCAGGACGCGTCCGTTCCAGAGTACCCGCCCGGAGCGCAACATCGTCGCCCCTTGCGCGGAGCGGCCGACGAGGCCTCGCTGACCTGCGAAGTCTTCGACCGAGCCGGAGGTTCCGGCCACACCCGGGCCGGACCTGCCGCCGCGGCGCCTACCCTGCTCGCATGAGCGCCGCTTCCCCTCGTTCCGTCGTGCTCCCCCTCGCGGTGGGCCTGTTCGCCGCGGGCGTGCTCGCGGTGCTCGCGGTGTTCGGGTCGTACGCCGCGGGCCTGGAGGACCTGCCGCTGTGGCTGAACCTGGCGACGCTGCTGGCCCCGGCCGGGTTGGTCGTCGGTGTGGTGGGCGCGGTGCTGCGCACCCGCCGCGGTTGAGTCAGCCCGCGCGGCCGGCGAGCCAGGCGGGGAACTCGGCGAGGTCGCCGAGCGCGACGTCGGCCCCGGCTTCCAGGAGTTCTTCGGCCCGGTAGGGGCCGGTGGCGACGCCGACGGCGAGCGCGCCGGCCGTCTTGGCGCCGACCACGTCGCCGAGGTGGTCCCCGACGTAGATGGCGGCGCCTTCGGCGAGCAGCACGTCGCCCTTGGCGGCGGCGAACACGTCGCCGGCGAGCCGGTCGACCTCCCAGCCGAGGGCGTCGAGGTGCAGCCGCGCGTTGCGCTCGAACTTCCCGGTGACGACGAGCGCCCGGCCGCCGAGCTCGCGCACCGCGGCGAGCGATTCGGCCGCGCCGGGCATGGCCTTCGTGCCGGGCACGACGAGTTCGGGGTAGAGCTCCCGGAACCGGTGCACGAGACTCGCCACGAGCGGTTCGTCGAACCCGTAGGTGCGCAGCACGTCGGGCAGCGGCGGGCCGAGGTTGGCGGCGAAGTGCTCGCCGTCGAGGGGCACGCCGAACTCCGCGCGCAGCCGCTCGAACACGTCGACCATGCCGGGCCGGGGGTCGATGAGCGTGAGGTCCAGGTCGAAGCCGACGGTCGCGGGGTTCACGACCTGGAGGCTAACCGCCGCACGCGGGCGAGTGACCGCCCTTGACGCGGAACTTTCTAGTATCGAAAATCGGCGGTGTAACGCGAATCACACTACCCGGGCGAGCTGGAGCAGGCCGATGACGACCACCACGGACAGCAGCAAGCACCGCGACGACTTCCACTCCCTGCGCCCCGGCGGCCTCAACTGGGACTCGCTGCCGCTGCGGCTGTTCACCAAGGGCAACGCGAAGTTCTGGAACCCCGCCGACATCGACTTCGAGCAGGACGCCCGCGACATGGCCGGGCTCACCGGCGAAGAACGGCGCAGCGTGGCGGGGCTGTGCGCCGAGTTCATCGCCGGCGAGGAAGCCGTCACCCAGGACCTGCGCCCGTTCCTGTCCGCCACGGCCGCCGAAGGCCGCTTCGGCGACGAGATGTACCTGACCCAGTTCATGTACGAAGAGGCCAAGCACACCCAGGCGTTCCGGCTGTGGATGGACGCCGTCGGCCTCACCGAGAACCTCAACGAGTTCGTCGAGGACAACCCCGGCTACCGCACGATCTTCTACGACGTGCTGCCCACCGTGCTGCACGCGCTGGACACCGATCCGGGGCCGCGCAACCAGATCCGGGCGTCGGTGACCTACAACCACGTCGTGGAGGGCTCGCTCGCGCTCACCGGCTACTACGCGTGGAACAAGATCTGCCGCAGCCGCGGGCTGTTCCCCGGCATGCAGCGGATCATCGGCCACATCGGCGACGACGAGCGCAGGCACATGGCGTGGGGCACCTTCACCTGCCGCAGGCACGTGGCCGCCGACGAGGCGAACTGGGGCCACGTCGAGGAGATGATGCAGGAGCTGCTGCCGCACGCCATGCAGCTCATCCAGTGGCAGCCCGCCGACGCGCCCGAGGTGCGACCGTTCGAATTGGACACCGACGAGCTGCTGAGCTACGCGAACGACCGCGCCGGACGCCGCCTCGGCGCGATCTCCTCGGCCCGCGGCACCCCGCTGGAGCAGATCGACGTCGACGCCTCCCCCGAACGCCTGGAAGACCAGTTCGGCGAGGAGGACGCAGCAGAACTCGCCAAGGCTTGACGCCCATTCGTCCCCCTGCTGCGCAGTGATCGGGAGGCGGAACCTCAGCGGCCCCCTCGCTGCGGGATCGATTTCACGAGTGGCTCCGCCACACGAGAAATCGCTGTCCTCGCGAGGGAACCGCTGAGAACCCGCTGGTGGTCCCGTTGCTCAGGTGGTCGCTGCTCAGCGGCTCCGCCGCTGACAGGACACGGCCGAAACTCGCCGGACGGGCGTCGGAGACAGGTAGTGGTCCGGGCCGGTACAGGGAGAAATCGCGGCCACACGGAAACGCGGGCGGCGAGGAAGCCGCGCCACCTCAGTGCTACGCAGCTGCAGCGGAGAAGCAGCGGAGGCAGAGATCAGTCGCCCAGGCCGAGGAGTTCCTTGGCCTGGCGGCGCATCTCGACCTTGCGGATCTTGCCGGTGACCGTCATCGGGAAGTCGTCCACGACGTGCACGTAGCGGGGGATCTTGTAGTGCGCGAGCTTCCCGGTACAGAACTCGCGCAGCGCCTCCGCCGAGAGCTCGGCGGCGCCGGCGCGCAGCCGCACCCACACCATCAGCTCCTCGCCGTAGCGCGCGTCCGGGACCCCGATGACCTGCGCGTCCACGATGTCCGGGTGGGTGTACAGGAACTCCTCGATCTCCCGGGGGTACACGTTCTCGCCGCCGCGGATCACCATGTCCTTGATCCGGCCGGTGATGCTCACGTACCCGGACTCGTCCATCACGGCGAGGTCGCCGGTGTGCATCCAGCGGGCGCGGTCGATGACCTCGGCGGTCTTCTCCGGCTGGTCCCAGTAGCCGAGCATCACCGAGTAGCCGCGGGTGCACAGCTCCCCCGCCTCGCCGCGCGGCATGGTCAGCCCGGTCGCCGGGTCGACGACCTTCACCTCCAGGTGCGGCCCGACGCGGCCCACCGTGGACACCCGGCGCTCCAGCGAATCGTCCGCGCGGGTCTGGGTGGAGACGGGACTGGTCTCGGTCATGCCGTAGCAGATGGCGACCTCGGTCATGCCCATCCGGTCGATGACCTGCTTCATCACCTCCGCCGGGCACGGGGATCCGGCCATGATGCCGGTGCGCAGCGAGCCCAGGTCGAAGCTCTCGAAGTCCGGGTGGTCCAGCTCGGCGATGAACATCGTCGGCACCCCGTACAGCGAGGTGCAGCGCTCCGCGGACAGCGCGGCCAGCGCGGTCCCCGGGTCGAAGCCCTCGGACGGGATGACCATGGCCGCGCCGTGGCTGGTGCAGGCCAGGTTGCCCATCACCATCCCGAAGCAGTGGTAGAACGGCGGCACGATCGCGACCCGGTCCACCTCGGAGTAGCCGCACAGCTCACCGACGAAGAACCCGTTGTTGAGGATGTTGTGGTGCGACAGCGTCGCGCCCTTCGGGAAACCGGTGGTGCCCGAGGTGTACTGGATGTTGATCGGGTCGTCGGCGCCGAGCCGCGCCTGCGCCGCCGCGAGCCGCGCCGGATCGCCCGCCCGGCCGCGCGCCACCAGCTCGTCCCAGCTCGGGTCGTCGAACAGCACGACCTGCTCCAGACCGGGACAGCTCGGCCGCACCTGCTCGATCATCGCGGTGTAGTCGGAGGTCTTGAACCGCTGCGCCGAGATCAGCATCCGCACCCCGGCCTGGCCGAGCACGAACTCCAGCTCGTGCAGCCGGTACGACGGGTTGATGTTGACCAGGATCGCGCCGATCTTCGCGGTGGCGTACTGGGTGAGCGTCCACTCGGCGCGGTTCGGCGACCACACGCCCACCCGGTCGCCCTTGTCGATGCCCGCGTCCAGCAGGCCCAGGGCGAGCGCGTCCACGTCGGCCACGAACTCCCGGTAGGTCCAGCGGCGGCCGCCGGCGTGCTCGACCAGCGCGTCCGAGTCCGGGACGCGGGCGGCGGTCCGGTCCAGGTCGCCGCCGATGGTGTCGCCGAGCAGCGGCACCTCGGAGATCCCGGAGTCGTAGCTGGGTTCTGGTGTTCCGGCGGTGTCCACAGTGCCCTCCCCGACGCTGTCGTGACGCAGAACACTCATGATTGCGCCCGCGTCGGGCAAAAGTCGAGGGGTCGGGCCCAGCCCTTCGGAACCCGGCCGTTCCGCTGGTGATCGATTCCCACGGCCGTACTCTCCGGGGGTGCGCACCTACGTCGTGGACTCCTTCACCGAGCACCCGTTCAGCGGCAACCCGGCCGGGGTGGTGCTGCTCGACGCGCCCGCCGCCGAACCCTGGATGCAGTCGGTCGCCGCCGAGATGCGGCACGCCGAGACCGCGTTCGTCGTGCTCGACGGCACCGAACCGAAACCGCTGCGCTGGTTCACCCCCACCACCGAGGTCGACCTGTGCGGGCACGCCACCCTCGCCGCCGCGCACGCCCTCGGCGGCGACCAGCGGTTCGCCACCCGCAGCGGCGAGCTGATCTGCACGGACTCCGGTGCCGGCTGGATCGGCATGGACTTCCCGGCGAGCGCCGCCGACCCGGTGGAGCCGCCGAGCGACCTGGCGGCGGCGCTGCCCGGCGCCACCGTCGAGGACGTGCGCGCGGCCCCGGGGCGGCTGCTCGTCCGGGTCGGCGCGGCCGCCGAGGTGCGCGGGCTCGAACCGGACCTGGCGCGCATCGCCACCTGGCCCTACCGGGGCGTCGTCGTCACCGCGGCGGGCGACCGGGACGGGGTGGACTTCGTGAGCCGGTTCTTCGCGCCCGCGTCCGGTATCCCGGAGGACCCGGTGACCGGATCGGCGCACTGCCAGCTCGCCCCCTACTGGGCCGCCGAGCTGGGACGCTCCGGGGTGGAGCTGGTCGGCGAACAGGCCTCGCCGCGCGGCGGGTTCGTCCGCGCCACCCCGCTGGGCGACCGGGTGGCGCTGCGCGGGCGGGCCGTCACGGTCCTCGACGGGGAACTGCGGGTCTGACCCGGGGAGAACTCAGGGTCACCACCTGGCCACTCGTCCGAGCGCACATGACACGCTGAGGGCATGCAATTGCTGCTGAACGTGATCTGGTTGATCTTCGGTGGGCTGTGGCTGGCCCTGGGCTACGCCGTGGCCGGCATCGTCCTGGGCATCACGATCATCGGGATCCCGTTCGCCATCGCCTCGTTCCGGATGGCCAACTTCGCGCTGTGGCCGTTCGGGCGGCGGCTCGTCGACGAACCCGGCGCCGGCGCGTTCTCCACGATCGGGAACGTGCTGTGGCTGCTGCTGGCCGGCTGGTGGCTGGCCATCGGGCACATCGTCACCGGCATCGCGCAGTGCATCACCATCATCGGGATCCCGCTGGGCATCGCGAACTTCAAGCTGCTGCCGGTGTCGCTGTTCCCGATGGGCAAGCGGATCGTCGACTCCGACGACCGGCTGCCCACCCGGGGCTGACCAGGTACCGAGGTGAGTGGGCCGGTCGTTCCGCCGGAGCGGGCGGACGGTCCACTCACCCGGAACTCCTCAGACCCCGAACGGGTTCGCGGTGTGCCCGACCAGGTCGGCCACCGAGTTGATCACCTTGGTGGGGCGGTACGGGAACAGCTCCGCGGTGTTCTCGTCCGAGATCCCGGTCAGCACCAGGATCGTCTGCATGCCCGACTCCAGCCCGGAGCGCACGTCGGTGTCCATCCGGTCACCGATCATCAGCGTGTTCTCCGAGTGCGAACCCAGCGCCCGCAGCGCCGACCGCATCATCAGCGGGTTCGGCTTGCCCACGTAGTACGGCGCCCGCCCCGTCACCCGCTCGATCAGCGCCGCCACCGCGCCGGTCGCGGGCAACGTGCCCTCCCGGCTCGGCCCCTTCTCGTCGGGGTTGGTGGCGATGAACCGGGCACCGTTCTCCACCAGGCGGATCGCCTTCGTGATCGCCTCGAAGCTGTAGGTGCGGGTCTCGCCCAGGATCACGTAGTCCGGATCCCGGTCGGTGAGCACGTAGCCGATGTTGTGCAGCGCCGTGGTCAGGCCGGACTCGCCGACGACGTGCGCGCTGCCTCCCGGGCGCTGCTTCTCCAGGAACTGGGCCGTGGCCAGCGCGGAGGTCCAGATCGCCGACTCCGGGATGTCCAGGCCGGTGCGGTGCAGCCGCGCGCGCAGGTCGCGCGGGGTGAAGATCGAGTTGTTCGTGAACACCATGAACGGCAAGCCCTGCTCGCGGAGCTCGGCCAGGAACCGATCGGCTCCGGGCACCATGTGCTCCTCGTGCACCAGCACGCCGTCCATGTCCATCAAGTACGTCCAGGGCGCTTCCTCAGTCACACCCCAGATGATCCATCGGATACCGGGTGCATGGCTACTTCGGTCGCCTTAACCACGAAGAACACCAGGTCGCCGACGCCCAACCGCAGGTCGGCGACCGCCGCGGGCGTCACGTCGGCGGACAGCACCACCGGGTCCGGCGTCCGCGTCGCGGCCCGCAACCGCACCACGTCACCACGCGGTTCCAGCGCGTCGATCCGCACCGGCACCGCGTTGCGCGGGCTGCCGTCCGGCCGTTCCCGGTGCACCGCGACCGCCGACGGCGAGAACACCGCCGCCGCCGGCTCGCCCCGCGCCACCTCCACCGACCGCCCCGCGATCGCGGTGCCGCCGAAGTCCAGCCCGCCGTCGGTGGCGACGCCGGTCAGCAGGTTCAGCCCGGCGATGCGCGCGGTGAACGCGGCTTGCGGACGGGTCAGCACCTCCCGCGTCGGGCCCTCCTCGATGATCTTCCCGTCCACCAGCACGGCCACCCGGTCCGCCAGCACCACCGCGTCCAGCACGTCATGCGTGACCAGCACCGTCGGCTGCCGCTGCTCCCGCAGCACCCGGTGCAGCAGGCCGCGCACCGCCGGGGCCGAGTCGACGTCCAGCGCCGCCAGCGGCTCGTCCAGCAGCAGCAACCGCGGCGCGGCCGCCAGCGCGCGGGCCAGCGCGATCCGCTGCGCCTGACCACCGGACACCTGCGCCGGGCGCCGGGCGGCGTACTCGGCCGCGTCCACCTCGGACAACCACCGGCGGGCGGTCTCCCGCGCCTCGGCCTTGGGCGTCCCGGCCGAGCGCGGGCCGAACGCGACGTTCTCCAGCACCGACATCCGCGGGAACAGCAGCGCGTTCTGCGCCAGCAGGCCCACCCCGCGCCGGTGCGTGGGCACGTGCGCGCCGGTCGCCGCGTCGCACCAGACGTGCTCGTCCAGCGCCACCCGGCCGCGCTCCGGCACCAGCAGGCCGGACAGCACCGACAGCAGCGTCGACTTCCCGGCGCCGTTCGGGCCGAGCACCGCCAGCACCTCGCCCGGGGCCACCGACAGCTCCACGTCCAGCGCGAACTCGGGCCGCGCGAACGCGACCTCGGCGTGCAGACCGGTCACGTCCGTCCCTCCACCGCTCTCGTGCCCGCCACTCCGATCACCAGCAGCGCCAGCACCACCAGCAACAACGACATGGCCACCGCGGCGTCCACGTCGGACTGCGCGGTGGTGTAGATGGCCAGCGGCAGGGTGCGGGTGGTGCCCTGCAGGCTGCCCGCGAACGTGATCGTCGCGCCGAACTCGCCCAGCGCCCGCGCGAACGTGAGCACCACGCTCGATCCCAGCGCGGGCAGCAGCATCGGCACCGTCACCCGCCGGAACGTCGTCCACGGGCCCGCGCCCAGCGTCGCCGCCACCTGCTCGTAGCGGGCGTCCGCCGAGCGCAGCGCGCCCTCCAGGCCCACCACCAGGAACGGCATCGCCACGAACGTCTGCGCCAGCACCACCGCCGCCGTCGTGTACGGCAGCCGCAGCCCGGCGTCGTCGAGCAGCCCGCCCAGCGGACCGGTGCGCCCCAGCAGGTACAGCAGCGCCAGCCCGCCGACCACCGGCGGCAGCACCAGCGGCAGCAGCACCACCGCGCGCAGCACCCGCAAGCCGCGCAACCGCGCCCGCGCCAGCACCACCGCCAGCGGGCCGCCGAACACCAGCGACAGCACCGTCGCCACCAGCGAGGTGCGCACCGACAGCTCCAGCGCGTCCAGCGCGGCCTCGCTGGTCAGCAGCTCGGGCAGCCGGGCCGGGTCCACCCTGGTGAGCAGCCCCAGCACCGGCAGCACGATCAGCACCAGCGCCAGCGCGGCGGGAACCCACAGCACCCCCGGCACGGCCACCGGGCGCGCTCCTCCGCCGCGCGCGCGACGCGGGCTCACTCCGAGCCGAAGCCGTGCTCGGTGAGCACCTGCTCGCCCACCGGGCCGCGCACGTAGTCCAGGAACCTCTGGGCCAGCTCCGGTTCCGGAGCGTCCTTGAGCGCGACGATCGGGTAGTCGTTCACCGCCTGGTCCGCCTCCGGGAAGTCCACCGCCTGCACCTGGTCGGCGGCGGAGCGCGCGTCCGTCACGTACACCAGACCGGCGTCCGCCTCACCGGCCGCGACCTTGCGCAGCACCGACTTGACGTCGTTCTCCTCGCTGGCCGGCTCGACGTCCAGGCCCGCGGCCCGCTCGACGGTCGCCGAGGCCGAACCGCAGGGCACCTGCGGCGCGCACTGCACGACGAGCCGGCCGGGCGCGGTCAGGTCGGCCAGCGAACCGATGTGGTCCGGGTTGCCCTTCGGGACCGCGATGGTCAGCTTGTTGGTGGCGAACACCTGCGGCTCGCCGCCGGTGACGCCCGCCTTCGTCGCCTTGTCCATGTTCTTGGTGTCCGCGGAGGCGAACACGTCGGCCCGGCGGCCCTGGGTGAGCTGCTCGACCAGCGTGGACGACCCCGCGTAGTCCACCTGCACCTCCACCCCCGGGTTCTCCGCCTCGAACCGCTCGGCGAGCTGGTCGAACGATTCGGTCAGCGAGGCCGCGGCGAGCACCGTGACGGTGCGCTCGCCCTGCGCCTGCTCGCCGCCGCCGGTCGAACACCCGGCCGCTAACAGCGCCAGCCCGGCCAGGGCTGCGACAACTCTGGGTCCCACCACGTCAGCCTCCCGGCGTCTCCACCACGACGTTGGTCGATTTGACCACCGCCACCGCCAGCACTCCCGGCTCCAGGCCCAGTTCCCGCACGGCCTCGGTGCTCATCAGCGACACCACCCGGTGCGGGCCGCACTGCAGCTCCACCTGCGACATCACCCGGTCCGAGACGACCTCGGTGACGAGCCCGACGAGCCGGTTGCGGGCCGAACGACCCACCCCCGACGGGTCCGGCACGGCCCGCGCCTGGTCGCGGGCGAACCCGGCCAGGACGGCACCGTCCACCACGAGGCGGCCGGAGCCGTCCCGCTCGGTGGTCAGCTGCCCGCCGTCGGCCCAGCGGCGCACGGTGTCGTCGCTGACGCCGAGCAGTCCGGCGGCTTCGGAAATCCGGTAGTGCGGCACAGTCGTGCAGATTACTGCCGCGACTGCGGGCAGGACAGCGCCCCATCGGCCGCACTCGCGGCGTCCGGACCGTCCACTGCGGATCTCCGCAGGTCGGGAAAGCCCCGCACCGCTGCGAGAAAGCCGCTCCCGTCGATCGAAATACCCCCTCGGACGGGGTTAGGGTCGATGGTGTGACCGCAGTGGACCTGGGCATCCCGGCCGTGCGCCCCACGACCGACACCTCGACGCGTCCGGACACCCCGGCACTGGTCGACCGGTTCGGCCGCGTGGCCACCGACCTCCGCGTATCCCTGATCGACAAGTGCAACCTGCGCTGCACCTACTGCATGCCCGCCGAGGGGCTGCCGTGGCTGAAGAAGCAGGAGATGCTCGACACCGGCGAGATGAACCGGCTGATCCGGATCGCCGTGGAGACCCTCGGGGTCACCAACGTGCGGTTCACCGGCGGCGAACCGCTGCTGCGCCAGGACCTGGTGGACGTCGTCGCCGCCACCAGCGCGCTGCCGTCGCACCCGAAGACCTCGTTGACCACCAACGGCATCAACCTGCACCGCTACGCGGACGCGCTGGTCGAGGCCGGGCTGGACCGGGTCAACGTCTCGCTGGACACGCTGCGCGCCGAGACCTTCCACCGGCTGACCCGCCGGGACCGGTTCCACGACGTGCTCGACGGGCTCGCCGCGGCCAAGGCGACCGGGCTGGAACCGGTGAAGGTGAACGCGGTGCTGCTGCGCGGCGTGAACGACGACGAGGCCGGTGACCTGCTGCGCTTCTGCCTGGAGCACGGCTACCAGCTGCGGTTCATCGAGCAGATGCCGCTGGACCCGCAGCACGGCTGGGACCGCGAGCAGATGATCACCGCGGACGAGATCCTGGAGCGGCTGGGCGCCGAGTTCGACCTCACCCCGCACGTGGCCGAACGCGGTTCGGCGCCCGCGGAGCGCTGGCTGGTGGACGGCGGGCCCGGCACGGTCGGCGTGATCGGCTCGGTGACGCGGCCGTTCTGCGCCGACTGCGACCGGACCCGGCTCACCGCCGACGGACAGCTGCGGTCCTGCCTGTTCTCCACCACCGAGACCGACCTGCGCGGCCCGCTGCGCGACGGCGCGGGGGACGACGAACTGGCTCGGCTGTGGCAGGGGACGATGTGGGCCAAGAAGGCCGGGCACGGGATGGACGACGACGGGTTCGCGCAGCCGTCCCGGCCGATGAGCGCGATCGGAGGCTGACCGCCGTGACTGTGCAGTTCGAAGGTGCACCCGCCACGACGGCCGTGCGGGTGCGGTACTTCGCCGGCGCCAGGGCGGCGGCGGGCGTGGCCGAGGAGGTCCTGAGCATCGCGCCGGCCGCGCCGGGGCCGGTGCGGGCGTCGGACGTGGTCGACGCGGTGCTCGCGGCGCACGACGAGCGGCTGGCCGCCGTGGTGCCCGCCTGCAGCTTCCTGCTCAACGGGGTCGCGCTGCGGGACCGGTCGATCGAGGTCGGCGCCGGTGACGAGCTGGACGTGCTGCCGCCGTTCGCGGGTGGCTGAACGCCTGCGGCGATCGAGTTCTCTCCTCATTACTCCGCCCGCGCAGGCGCGCGTGCGCGAATACAACATTCCTCGGCGTGTCTGACACACTCCCCCGGGTGACTTCTCGGTGTGCGATCGAGTGGCTCCGCACCGCCTCCCCGGGGGCGCCGCCGGGACGGTCTCCTGATCTTCGAACGGCTCCTGGACGATCTCGAGCCGTCTCCTCGGATCCCTCACCCGAGAGAGGCCAGACCTCACCGAGAGTCACGCCCCCTGATCGCGCAGTGATCGCGAAAAGGCCCGATTCCACGCGTGCACCGGACTCGATTCAGACCGACCGAGGGATGACATCCCGGCGACGACGAGGTTTCAAGGCCGCCGAAGAGGTGAGCCACGCCTCACTGACGGTGATCGATCTCAGCCCGGAAACGACTTGATAACGACGCTCTGATCAGCGAAAACGATCGAGATCGGACACCCCTGAGCCATCGTTACTGTGACTAGCATCACATATGCTCAGATTTCCGCTTCGGCGATCGGTTACGTAGTGTCGCTCTCCGGTCGGCCCCGAACCGATCAGCAAGGACCACGGAAGCCCGCAGCGCCGAACCCTGTCCGGCGGGCTTCCCACCCCCGAACGAACACACCGGACAGGGGCGGGGGAACCACCACTGGGCGCCCCGAACGCCCTAGGGGTGAAGCCGGCTCCCGAGCCGGCCGGGCTGCCTCTCAGCTCGAACCCGACAGCTCACCTCGCAAGCGCGGCAGGAGAGGGAAATGACTCGCTACGAAGGCAAGCACCGGAAACCTTCCACCGCCGGCATCGCCCGCAACGCCGCCCGGCTCGCCATCGCAGGTGCCGTGGTCGCCGCCCCGATCGCGGTCGCGGCCCCCGCGAACGCCGCGGACTGGGACCAGCTCGCGCAGTGCGAGAGCAGCGGCAACTGGAGCGCGAACACCGGCAACGGGTTCTCCGGCGGCCTCCAGTTCACCCCGTCGACCTGGGCGGCCTACGGCGGCACGCAGTACGCGTCGAACGCCAAGGACGCCAGCCGCGAGGAGCAGATCGCGGTCGCCGAGAAGGTCCTCGCCTCGCAGGGCCCCGGCGCCTGGCCGGGCTGCACCTCGAAGACCAGCTGGACCAGCGGCAGCACCAGCGGTGGCTCCAGCTCGTCCTCCGAGAAGAGCTCGTCCTCCGAGAAGAGCTCCTCCTCGAAGAAGAGCTCGAAGAGCACCACCAGCACCAAGAAGAAGTCGACCGTGAAGTCCAACGGTGCCGACTACACGGTGCAGGCCGGTGACACCCTGGGCAAGATCGCCAGCCAGTACGGCGTCGACTACCAGGACATCTTCGAGCGCAACAGCGGCGTGCTCAGCGACCCGAACCTGATCTTCCCGGGTCAGCAGCTCGACATCAAGTGATCGACCGGCCAGGTCCTCGACCTGGCTCGGAGTCGGCCGCCCCCCCCCGCGCCCCCGGGGGCCCCCCCCCCCCCCCCCCGCGAGCAGCCGCCACCGGCGGGCGCCCACCCGCCCCGG
>NZ_JAIUJZ010000108.1:0-21710 GCF_020176775.1 Saccharopolyspora sp. 6M | reverse complement strand
GGGGCCCCCCGCGCCCCCCCCCGGGCCCCCCCCCCCCCCCCCCCCCGCCCCCCGCCCGCCCTTCTTCCCGGCCCCGTCGACCGCCCGAGGCCGCCGCGAGATCCGATCGTCACCTGGCCGAGACCTGAACGCGTCCGCGGCGGGCTGAGAAGGCCATCAGCGAGATCAGCGGGCGCCCCCGCGCCTTCCCCGAGATCCCGGGCGCCCACCGTCGCAGAGACGATCTCAGGGCGTTGTCGTCCGCCGGCCGCCACCGCACCGGCCCACCGCCGGGCCGGACGAGCGGATCAGGGGCAGTTGACCCATTCCTCGGTGGCGTCGGTGAAGACCTGGCGCTTCCAGATCGGCAGCCTGCGCTTCACCTCGTCCACCAGCTCCGCGCACACCGCGAACGCCTCCTTGCGGTGCTCGGCCGCGACCGCGCAGGCCAGCGCCACGTCGCCGATGCCCAGGTGCCCGATCCGGTGCGCCACGGCCAGGCCGCGCACGCCCTGGTAGCGGGCGGCGAGCTCGGCCGCGACCTCGCGGATCACCTCGTCCGCGCTGGGGTGCCCGACGTATTCGAGCTCGGTGACGCCGCGGCCGCCGTCGTGGTCGCGGACCACGCCGCCGAAGGTGACGACCGCGCCCGCGGCCCGGTCCTGCACCAGCCGCTCCAGTTCGGCGACCTCCAGCGGCCGGTCGACGACCTCGGCGCGCAGCACCTCGGCCGGGCCGGGGTGCGCCGGCTCCGCGTGGGCGTGCGGGACCCCGCCGCCCGGCGCGTGGTCCCCGCCGCCGAGCTGGTCCAGCGCGTGGTCCAGCACGCCGTCGAGCACGCCCAGCCCGTCGGCCACCCCGCCGCGGGAACCGGGCAGGTTCACGATCAACGTCCGCCCGGCGACCCCGGCCAGTCCGCGGGAGAGCACCGCGGTCGGCACCTCGGGCAGCCCGGCGGCGCGGATCGCGTCGGCCAGGCCCGGCACCGGGTGGTCGAGGACTTCCGCGGTGACCTCGGGCGTGCGGTCCGTCGGGTTGATCCCGGTGCCGCCGGTGGTGATCACGACGGCGACCTCGGCGGACACGGCCTCCCGCAGCGCGTCGCCCACCGGCTCGCCGTCCGGGACGACCAGCGGCTCGGCGACCTGGAACCCGCGTTCGCGCAGCCACTCGACGATGACCGGGCCGGTGCGGTCGGCGTACACGCCTGCCGCGGCACGGTTCGACGCGGCCACGACACGAGCGGTGCGGGCTGGCATGGGCGGAACTCCTCGCGTGCTGAGCGGCCGCGGACGGATCGCGAACCGGTCGAGTTCGGGGGCGCGACGGCGGATCCGCGTCGCTGCGTCCAGCGTACGAGCAGCCGCCGGGCCGCGGCCGATCAGTCCTCGCGAACCCAGGTGCCCGTCTTGCCGCCCTCCTTGCGCTCGACGCGGACGGCGTCGAGCACGGCCGCCGGATCGACCGCCTTGATCATGTCGTGCAGGGCGAGCCCGGCGCCGGTGACGGCGGTGAGCGCCTCCATCTCGACGCCGGTGCGGTCGGTGGTGCGCACGGTCGCGGTGATCCGGACCTCCGCGTCACCGAGGTCGAGCTGCACCGCCACCCCGGACAGCGCGATGGGGTGGCACAGCGGGACGAGATCCGGGGTGCGCTTGGCGGCCATGATCCCGGCGATGCGCGCGGTGGCGAGCGCGTCGCCCTTGGGCAGCCCGTCGCGGCGGACCAGCGCGAGGACCTCCGGGGTGGTGCGCACGACGCCGGTGGCGACGGCGGTGCGGGCGGTGACCTGCTTCTCCGAGACGTCGACCATGCGGGCCGCGCCCGATTCGTCCACGTGCGTCAACTCGTCCTGCGCCATACCGCGAACTCTAGGCCCCGCGCCCGCACCGCGGACGCGCGAGCCTCCTCCCGGGCCGACGGCCCGCCCGGCCGCCGCGACCGGGCCGGACGGGCCGTTCACCCGAGGTGCGGGCGGATCAGAAGTCGAGGTCCTCGGCCATGGACCACGGCATGGAGGAGCCGCCCGCGGAGGGCTGCTCGGTGCGGCTCGCGATCGCGGCCTTGCGCACGGCTTCGGCCACGGCGGGCGCGACGTTGGTGTCGAAGACGCTCGGCACGATGAACGACGGGTTGACCCGCTCCTCGCCGTCCACCACGTCGGCGATGGCGTTGGAGGCGGCGATCATCATCTCGTCGGTGATCTCGTGCGCGTGCGCGTCGAGCAGCCCGCGGAAGAAACCGGGGAACGCGAGCACGTTGTTGATCTGGTTCGGGTAGTCGCTGCGCCCGGTGGCGACGACCTTGGCGTGCTGCTGGGCTTCCAGCGGGTCGATCTCCGGGTCCGGGTTGGCGAGCGCGAACACGATCGCGTCCTCGTTCATGGTGGCCACGTCGGCCGCGCTGAGCAGGTTCGGCGCCGAGACGCCGATGAACACGTCGGCCCCGTTCACCGCGTCGGACAGCGTGCCGGTGCGGCCTTCGGCGTTGGTGCCCGCGGCGATGGAGCGGAGGTTCTCGTCCTCGTCACCACGGCCGCTGTGCACGATCCCGTCGATGTCCACGGCGATGATGTCCGCGGGCGACTTGTGCTGCAGCAGCCGGATGATCGCGGAGCCCGCGGCACCGACGCCGCAGACGACGATCCGCACGTCCTCGATGTTCTTGCCGACGACCCGCAGCGCGTTGCGCAGCGCGCCGAGCACCACGATGGCGGTGCCGTGCTGGTCGTCGTGGAACACCGGGATGTTCAGCTTGTCCCGCAGCCGCGCCTCGATCTCGAAGCAGCGGGGCGCGGCGATGTCCTCCAGGTTGATGCCGCCGTAGACGGGCGCGATGAGCTCGACCGCGCGGATGATCTCCTCGGTGTCCTGGGTGTCCAGGCACACCGGCCAGGCGTTGACGCCGGCGAACTTCTTGAACAGCGCCGCCTTGCCCTCCATCACGGGCAGCGCGGCCTCCGGGCCGATGTTGCCGAGGCCGAGGACGGCGGAGCCGTCGGTGACCACGGCGACCGAGTTCCGCTTGATGGTGAGGCGGCGCGCGTCCTCCGGGTTCTCGGCGATCGCGGTGCACACCCGGGCCACGCCGGGCGTGTAGGCGCGGGAGAGGTCGTCGCGGTTGGCGAGCGCGACCCGCGAGCTCACCTCGATCTTCCCGCCGAGGTGCACCAGGAACGTCCGGTCGGAGATCTTGCGGACCTTCACCCCGGGCAGCTCGCCGAGCCGGTCGGTGATGTCGCTGGCGTGGTCGGCGGACAGCGCGTTGCAGGTGATGTCCACGACGATGCGGTCGGTGTGCGATTCGACGACGTCGAAGGCGGTGATGACGCCACCGGAACGCCCGACCGCGCTGGCGAGGTCCCCCGCGGCGCTGGCCGACGGCGGCGCCTCCACTCGAACCGTGATCGAGTAACCCGGACCTGGAACCGGCATGGCCACACCCCTGTCGCGCGTGAAGTTTCGCTTCGAGCGCCGGGCCTATGCACAGAACTCAGGTCTCCGGCAAGATCCGACACCCACCAAAGCCATTGAACTTCACCCGGCTGAGAAAAAGCCTAGAACTTTCTCCGATGTGATCGATATCCGGCACCGTTACCGACGAGTCGGTCTTGACAACCGGACCGGAACGCACGACGGCCCCGGGTCCGCTGGGGACACCGGGGCCGGGGCGGCGCGGCTGGGCCGCTACTCGCCGGAAGTCACTTGTTGATCTCCGTGACGGGGTGCTCGTACGGGAACGTGCCCTCGTCGTAGGGGAAGGTGACGTCGCCGAACGGGGACAGCGCGCCCTGCTTGTCGGCGACCAGCTCGCTGACCGGGTGCTCGCCGTCGCCGACGTGCGGCCACGTCGGGTCGATGCGGTCCTTCTTCGCGTTGCCACCGGCCACGGTCATCCTCCGGGAAAGTCGTCGTGGGCGTACGACCACCAGTTTGCCCGATCCGGCGCGGCGGGCGAACCCCGGCCCGGCGGATGCGGCGCGGATCATCGCCCGAGGTCGGGCCGTGCCGGTTCGACCACGATGCGGACGGGTGCGCAGGGCCGACTCGGTATCGTGGCGGAGATGGCTTCTCTCGCGGACTTCCTGCGCGCACGCGGCGACGAGGAACTCACGGATCTGCTGCGCACGCGGCCTGATCTGGCCACGCCCCCGCCCGCGGACATCTCCGTGCTGGCCACCCGCGCCGGGGTGCGTTCCTCGGTGGCCAGGGCCTGCGAGGACCTGGACGCGTTCGCGCTGTCCACCTTGGAGGCCCTGGTGCTGCTGGACGCGGACGCCGCACCGGTCCCGCTGGACGCGGTGGCCGAGCTGCTCGGCGCGGACGTCACCCCGCAGCGGGCCCGCCGGTCGGTGTCGGAGCTGCGCCGCCGCGCGCTGGCCTGGGGCGAGGACGACGAGCTCGCGGTGGTGCCGACCGCGCGGGAGGCGCTGCCGACGTTCCCCGCCGGGCTGGGCCGCCCCGCCGACGGGCTCACCGTCGAGGGCGCCCGCACCGCGCTCGCCGAGCTGGACGAACCGGAGCGGGAGCTGGTGGGCAAGCTCGCCGGGCCGAAGCCGATCGGGCGCACCAAGGACGCGGCGCGCGCGGCCACCGACGCCGACGCCACCCCGGTGCAGCGGCTGCTCGCGAAGGGCCTGCTGCTGCGCCGCGACGACGAGACGGTGGAACTGCCGCGGCAGCTGGCGTTCGCGATCCGCGGCGACCACCCGATGGGGCCGGTCGAACCGGAGGAACCGCTGCTGGACCTCGTCGAGCACGACCGGTCCGCAGTGGACTCCACGGCGGCCGGCGAGGTGCTGGAACTGCTGCGGCACCTGGAATCGCTGCTGCACCTGTGGAGCGAGGACCCGCCGGACGTGCTGCGCTCCGGCGGCATCGGGGTGCGGGACGTGCGCCGCGCGGCGAAGGCGCTGGAGGTCGACGAGGCGCGGGTGTCGCTGCTGGTGGAGCTCGCGGCGGCCGCGAACCTGATCACCGCCGCCGAAGGCGCGGAACCCCGCTGGACGCTCACCTACGGCGCCGACACCTGGCTGGCGTCCGGCCCGGAGCAGCGGTGGGCCCCGCTGGCGAAGGCCTGGCTGGACCTGCCCCGGCTGCCCGGGCTGATCGGGGCGCGCGACGAGAAGGACCGGCTGCTCGGTCCGCTGTCCGAGGAGCTGCGCCGCCCGACCGCACCGCGCGACCGGCTGCGCGTGCTGGGCGTGCTCGACGAGCTCCCCGGCGGGCACGGGGTGCGCAGCGCGGAGGACGTGGCCGCGGTGCTCGCCTGGCGAGCTCCCCGCCGCGGCGGGCGGATGCGGGACGACCTGGTGCGCTGGACGCTGCGGGAGGCGACCGCGCTGGGCGTCGTCGCGCTCGGCGCGCTGTCCGGTGCGGGCCGCGCGGTCCTGTTCGACGGGCCGGGCGCGGCCGCGCAGGTGCTCACCTCGGCGCTGCCGGAACCGCTGGACCACGTGCTGGTGCAGGCCGACCTGACCGTGGTGGCGCCGGGCCGCCTGGAACCGGACCTGGCCGCGGACCTGCAGCTCGTGGCCGACGTCGAATCGGCGGGCAGCGCCACCGTGTACCGGGTCGGCGAGAGCAGCGTGCGCCGCGCGCTGGACGCGGGCCGCACCGCCGACGAGCTGCACGCCCTGTTCCGGGACCGCTCCCGCACCCCGATCCCGCAGGGCCTCACCTACCTGATCGACGACGTGGCGCGCCGGCACGGCAGGCTCCGCGCCGGCACCGCCTCGGCCTTCCTGCGCTGCGACGATCCGGTGCTGCTGGCCGAAGTCCTGGCCAGCCCGGGAGTCGGCGAGCTGGAGCTGCGCCGCATCGCACCGACGGTGCTGGTGAGCCCGCTGCCGCTGGTGGAGGTGCTGGACGGCCTGCGCGCCGCCGGTTTCGCGCCCGCCGCCGAAGGGCCCGACGGGCAGATCCTGGACCTGCGCTCCGACGGTCTCCGGGTCCGCGGCCGGGTCCGCACCGCGCAGCAACCGGCGCTGCCCGCGCCGCCCGGGGAGGAGCAGCTGGCGGAGATCGTCGCGCAGCTGCGGTCCGGGGACCGGGCCGGCTCGGTGCGCCGCGGCAGCGCGATGCGCCCGGAACGCGGCAGGCCCAGCGCGGAGGCCACCCTGCAGCTGCTGCGCGACGCGGCGGCGCGGCAGCGCAGCGTGTGGCTCGGCTTCGTGAACTCGAACGGCGTCGCCAGCCAGGTCGTGGTGCTCCCGGTCAGCGTCGGCGGCGGGGTCCTGCAAGGGGTGGACCGCGGCAGCGGCGAGCCGGGCCGGTTCCCGCTGCACCGCATCACGTCGGTGGCGGTGGTCGAGGACTGAGCCGCGGGCCGAGCGCGATCACACGTCGGGACGAGGCGGGAATGCGCGGTCGACGGCTCCGGTGAGCGGCGGGGCGGTGCGGCGCGGGTCCCCGCGGCCGGGAACGGCCGCCCGCGCGCTGCTACCGCGGAGAACCGGCGCGCTCGGCGCCGGACCGGCGAGCGCGCCCGCGCACGGCGCGCCGCTCGGTTCGTCCTCCTGGAGCGCGGCCTCCCTCCCCAGAGGGCCGCTGCTCCGGGACGTCAGCCCTTGGCTTGGGACTGGGACGCGGGCATCGCGAGGCGCTGGCGCATCGCGTGCTCGACCAGGGTGATCAACGCCTGCTTGGTGGACTGCCGGTTGCGGGCGTCGCAGGAGATCATCGGCACCGACTTGTCGATCGTCAGCGCCTCCCGCACGTCCTCCATGTTGTGGTGCAACATGCCGTCGAACGTGTTCACCGCGACGACGTACGGCAGCTGCCGGTCGTCGAAGAAGTCGATCGACGCGAACGCGTCCGCCAGGCGGCGGGTGTCCACCAGCACGATGGCACCGATCGCGCCCTTCACCAGGTCGTCCCACATGAACCAGAACCGGTGCTGCCCGGGGGTGCCGAACAGGTACAGGATCAGGTCGGAGTCGAGCGACACCCGGCCGAAGTCCATCGCCACCGTGGTGGGTGGTGACCTTCCCGGGCGTCGAGCTGAGGTCGTCGACCCCCACGCTCGCCTCGGTCATCACCGCTTCGGTGGTCAGCGGCATGATCTCGGAGACCGAACCGACGAAGGTCGTCTTGCCGACGCCGAAGCCGCCGGCGACGACGATCTTGGTCGAGGTCTTGCCGCTGCTTTGATTGTTCATGATCGCCCGGGGATCAGAGCTTCCGGAGGCCACTGAGCACCCTCTCCAAGAATTCCATCGACGGTCCGTCTCCCACGACCATGCCGTTCTCGTGAATGAGGACCAGGCCTAGTCCGGCCATGTCACCGATCAACACCCGCACCACGCCGAGAGGCAGCCGCAGATGGGCGGCGACCTCGGCGACCGACCGGGCCTCCACGCAGAGCCCGCAGATCGAGCGGTGCTCAGGCGTCGCCGGGTTGCTTTGCCCCCGGCCGCGCTCGCTGGTGGAGACCAGCGTCTCGATGGCAAGATCATAATCGGTGCGCGTGCGGCCCCTCGTGCGGGCATAGGGTCGCACCAGCGAGCCCGTTTCCTGCATCTCCCCGTGGTCCACCGGACCACCGGGAATGGCCGGCATCGAACCGGAGATCGACGGCAGCGAGCCCGACACCGGCGGCATGGACTGCGACAGGGACGGCATCGAACCGGACGGCGGCCCGCCGTCGTAGCGGCCCTGGCCGCGGGTGCCCGCCTGCGAGTCCCAACCGGAACGGTCCCGGCCCTGGCCGGCGCCCGGCCGGCTGTGCCCGTACGGGACGTCCAGCGGTGAACCCTGGTCCGGGTTCGGCACCGAGCCGGACGACACCGACGGCATCGAGGAGGACGACATGCCGGAACCGAACAGGTCGGCACCGGGCCCGCCGAACAGCGCACGGCTGTAGTCGGACCCGCTCGACGAGCCCGGCCACGAGTCCGGTTGGCCACCGCGCGGGTCGTCGAGGAAGTCGTCCTGCCAGGAATCGGCGCCGCCGTGCCGGTTGTACGACCGGAACGGGTCGCCGTCCCAGTTCGAGTCGGGACCCGACGTCATGGCGAACCCCCCTCACACGTCGCCGAACCACACGGCACGGCGAGCGTCATCGCCGGACCATGCCCTGCAGCTGCGCGCGGAGCTCCGGCGTCAGCTGCTTGCCGACCCGCTCCACGAGCAGGGTCATCTCGTAGGCCACCAGGCCGATGTCGGCGTTCGGAGCCGCCAGCACCGCGAGGCAGGAGCCGTCGCTGATGGACATCAGGAACAGGTAGCCCTGCTCCATCTCCACCACGGTCTGCGTGACGTCGCCCGCCTCGAAGCAGCGGGCGGCGCCCTGCGTGAGGCTGACCAGGCCGGAGGCGACCGCGGACAGCTGCTCGGCGCGATCCCGCGGCAGGCCCTGCGAACCTGCCAGCAGCAGGCCGTCCGCGGAGACCACGACGGAGTGCGCGACGCCGGGAACCCGGCGCACGAAATCGGTGATCAGCCAACTGAAGCTGTTCTGGCTCATGGGTTGCTGGACGGACCCGGTCACTCCTGCTCCTCGGGACGGCTCGGGGTCGAGCGGGGCGGTTCGGTCGAGACTGGTTCTGCCTTTGCGTGCCTACCACGCCGGACGCCGCTCTGGAAGTTCGACATCCGTCCGCGGACGGCGTCGGCCGAGCGCGGCGCGGCCGGTTTCACGGGTGCTGGAGACTGCGAACGAGGTGCGGCAGAGCCCGGCACCAGGTTCGACTTGGGAACCCGCTTGGGCAGCCCGGCGGCAGTGGTCTCCTGGGTTTGGCGGGTTTGCGCCACCAGTGCTTCGGCGGCCTGCCAGCCCACATCCGCCGAACCCCAGCCCGGGTCGTGCGGCCCGGCCAGGATGTGCCCGCCGGTGTCCGCGCGGCTCTCGCCGCCGGCACCGGACGAGCCGGTCGTGTCGAGCGGGTCCGAACCGGACAGCGGCTCGGCCTGCTTCTCCTCCGCTTCCCGGCGGGCCTTGCGACGGCCGGTGGCCGGCGCCGGTTCCTCCGGGGACTCGGGGGCTTCGGGAGCTTCCGCGGCGGTCTCGGCGTCGAGCGGCATCGAACCGGCGCTGGGGGCGGTGGCCTCCGGGGTCGGTTCGTCGCTGCCCTCCCGGAACCACTGCGACAGCACCGCCTCGTAGATCGGCAGCCGCTCCGTCGGAGCGTCGTCGCCTTCGCGGCGGGCCTGGTGCGCGTAGCCCAGCGGCGGCGGGGTCGTCCCGGCACCGTTGGTGCCCGCGGCCTGCTCCGGTTCCGCCGGGGCGCCTGCGCCCCAGTCGAAGTCGTCCGGGGGAAGGCTGATCTGCTGGGTCTTCTCCGCCTCGTACGGGCTGTGGAAGAGGTCCTGCGGTCCGCTCTCGGCCCGGCCCGGCGTCGTCGTCACGTCCTCACCGAGCTGCGGCGCGTCCAGGCCGGGCGGGACGCCGCACTGGCCGTCGAAGTCCGGGTCGCGGGTCTCCTCGTTCGGCCAGACCTCGGAGGTCTGCTCGGCCGGACGGGGAGCCTGCGGCTCGGCGTCGCGGATGGCGGCCTGCTCGGCGGTGTGCCAGCGCGGCACGTCGGTCACGCCGAACGAGTCGCCGGTGGCGACGCGGAACGAGTAGTCGCCGGGCGCCGATTCCTCGGCGGCCTGCTGCTCCTCGTCGGCGTCCTGCCATTCGACGTCCTGCTGCTCGACCTCCGGCTCGCGGGTCGCGGCCGGTTCGGGCCGCTCCGGTTCCTCGGCCGGGGCCGCGAAGTCGAGGTCCGGCACCGGGTCGTCGTCCTCGGTGATCCACACCGGGGAGACGTGCGTCTTCTCGATCCCGCCGTGCCCGTTGCCGCTGACCGGCACCTGCGAGGTGCGGGACTGCTCGGCGGGCTGCTCCAGCTCCGCCGGGTCCACCGGGGACAGCTGCGAGGAGGAGTCCGCGGCGCGCCCGTTCGCGGCGGCACCGCCGAACGCGGCGGCCAGGCCCAGGTTCGTGCCGGTGTCGGCCGAGTCCCGGTCGTCCGCGGCGACCCGCTGCACGTCGGGCATCGGCCGCGGGCCGTCCGGGGTCAGCTGCACCACGAACTCGCCGGAGACGCGGACGCTGGCGGTCACGCCGCCTTCCAGGTCGCCGTTGTTGCGCAGGTCCACCCGGATGTCGTGGCGGCGGGCCAGCTGCCCGACCACGTACAGGCCCATCCGGCGGGACACCGCGACGTCGATCTCCGGCGGCCGGGTGAGGCGCTCGTTGATCTCGCCGAGCTCGGCGGCGTCGATGCCGACACCGCGGTCCCGGATCTCCAGCACCAGTTCCTGCCTGCGGTAGGCGGTGCGGACGGTGACCTCGGTGTCCGGGTTGGAGAACACCGTGGCGTTCTCCAGCAGCTCCGCCACCAGGTGCACGAAGTCGTTGACCACGCGGCCCTGGATGGCCAGGTCCGGGGAGTCGGCGACCGAGACGCGGGTGTACTGCTCCACCTCGGACACCGCGGCGCCCACGACCTCGGTCAGCGGGACCGGGCGCATCATCCGGCGCGTCAGGTCGGTGCCGCCGAGGATCAGGAGGTTCTCGTTGTTCCGGCGCATGCGGGTCGCCAGGTGGTCCAGCTCGAACAGGCTGGAGAGCTGGTCCGGGTCCTGCTCGTCCTGCTCCAGCCGGTCGATCAGGGACAGCTGCCGCTGCACCAGGGTCTGGCTCCGGCGGGCCAGGTTCACGAACAGGTCGTTGACGTTGTTCCGCAGCAGCGCCTGCTCGGACGCCAGCCGCAGCGCCTGCGAGTGGACCGCGTCGAACGAGCGGGCGACCTTGCCGATCTCCTCCCGGCTGTAGACCGGGATCGGCTCGATCTGCGCGAGGCCGCCGCCGCCCGAACCGGACTCGTTCAGGATCGCCCGGACCGCCTCCGGCAGCCCGCGGTCGGCCACGTCCAGCGCCGAGCGGCGCAGGGTCCGCAGCGAGCCCAGCAGGGACCGGGCCACGACCAGGGCGACCGCCAGGGCCACGACCAGGGCGAGCAGGGTCGCCACGCTGATCGCGATGGTGCGCTGCTGGGCGCCCGCCGCAGCGTCGTCGGCCGCGGCGTCGAGGCTGTCGTGCAGCTTGCCGCCGACCTGGTCGATCAGGTCGACGCTGGTGTTCGCGACCTTGTCCCACTCCTGCGCGTCCAGCGAGTTCAGCGGCTGGCCGCCGCTGTCGAAGGCGAGCGCGCTCTGCGACATGCTGTTCGCGCGGTCGACGTCGGCGCCGGTGACGCTGTCCTGGTAGAGCTGCCGCTGGGCCTCGGTGGCGACCGCGTTGAAGTCGCTGACCGCGGTCTCGATCCGCGCTTCGGCGGCCAGCAGCTCCCGGTTCTGGTCGGTGCGGAACTGGCCGGCCCGGATCGCGTCGTTGAGCAGCGCGGCGCGGAGCGAGGCCGCTTCCTGCGCGTCGGCGATCGCGTTCGTGGCCAGCGTCAGCCGCAGCAGGTTGGAGTCGGAGATGTTGCTGACGCCCTGCTGGCCGAGGTCGAGCAACGAGTCGATGCTCTGGCTGTAGGTGCGCAGCACGCCTTCCGGCGGGTACTGGGTGTTGTCCACCGAGTCGCGCAGGCTGGCGAGCCGGCTGTTCAGGTTGTCGGCGGCGATCCGGTACTCGGAGGCGATCGAATCGTCGTAGCCACCGATCAGGCCCCGGAACTCGTCCAGCTCGGCGTCGACCTTGGTGCGGACGTCCGCCAGCGGTGCCGCGTCCCCGGACCGGCCGCCGGCGACGTAGGAGACCGAGAGGTCCCGCTCGCGCTGCAGCTCGTGGGTCAGGTCGTCGGCCGCCCGCTGCAGGTTCACCTGCTGGTGGGTCTGGTCGAGCAGACGGGCCTCGCTCACCCCGTCGTAGATGTGCAGGCCGCCGAACACGATCGCGCTGAGCAGCGGGATCAGCAGGACGGCCAACAGCTTGGTGCGCAGTCGCCAGTTGCTCAGCCGCCAGTCGCCGGGACCGCTGTCCTGACCGCTCCGCAGCTGGGCGGAACCCATGCTCAGCGAAGCGCTTTGACTTTCGGTGCCGAGCGACTGACCTTCGGTGCCGAGCGCCTCGCCCATGTGGTGGATACCGGCGTCCGCCTGCTCCGTGCGGCTCAGGCGCTCGCGACCTGTGTCTCCTCGGGCCACTCCAGGCTTCCTCTTCCGACAGCAGCGGAGGCTCGCACCGCTCACGAAAAATCTACACTTGCACCGTGCTCCGGACCGAACCCGCAGTTCAGCGGGCCGATTCTGGACGCTGGGCGCTGCCTGGCACCCGTTGTGACGGTACCGGGACGCCTCGCGTTCCAGCGCAGCACAGGGTACTTGCGACGACCGTCGACGGGGAAGTGGGTAAGGACACGGAAGGTAACGGAACCGGGCGCCACTTTCACTCGAAAGAGGAGCGGCGGCACTGTTGATTTTGCCCGTCACTCACCGTGTCCGTCGGGCGCGCCGAAAATCCGAAACGCCCGACCTACCACCCGTTCGGGCTATCACCTAGGCTCACGACCGGCTTCGCGGCTCCGCGAGTCCTGGTCGACGACGACCACGTCGAGCAACCGTCCGACAAGTACTGGGAGCACCTTAGAGCCGCGCTCGGCACCACCGTCGCCTGGGTGATCATCATCGTTCCCACCAGCGACGACGGTGGCGGTGTGGACCGTTCGCAGCACGCGGTTCGGCCACCTGCCGACCGGCTCCCCGGCACGTACCGCTCCCGGCCACCGCACGCCGCCCACGCGAGGAGAAGCAGTCAGGATGCGCACCGCCGCCGACCGCGACACCGGCCCCCGCCAGGATCCCGGCGCACCACCGGAGAGGAGCTGACCGGTGGCCCGACTCGCTCGCGGCCTGGCCGGACTGGCCGGCCTGCTGGTGCTGTGGGAGCTGTGCTGCGCATTCGGCCTGCTCGACGCCCGGTTCGTGCCGCCGCCCTCCGTCGTGGGTCCGCGCATCGCGGAACTGCTCGGCGGTGACGCCGACTTCGTCCTCGACACCATCGCGACCGTCCTGACCTTCCTCATCGCGCTCGCGCTGGCCGCGGTCATCGCGATCCCGCTGGGCCTGCTGCTCGGCAGCGTGCGGCCCGCCCGGGTCGCCGGGCTGACGGTGGTCGAGTTCCTGCGCCCGCTGCCCGCGGTGGCGCTGCTGCCGCTGTTCATGCTGCTGCTCGGCGCCGGACCGGAAACCAAGATCACGCTGGCCACGTACGCCGCGCTGTGGCCGATCCTGTTCAACACCATGTACGCGCTGGACGAGATGGACCCGCTCTACACCGACCTCGCGCGGTCCTTCGGGTTCGGCCGGGTCCGCACCATGTTCACCGTCGCGCTGCCGCACGCCGCGCCGTTCATCGCCACCGGCATCCGCATCTCCGCGTCGATCGCGCTGGTCGTGGTGGTCGTCGTCGAGCTCATCGCGGGCGGGGCGCGCGGCGTCGGCACCTTCATCCTCGAAGCCAGCAGCGGCGGCGGGCGGATGGACCTGGTGCTGGCCGGGACCGTGATCGTCGGCGCCATCGGGTATCTGATCAACTCCGGGCTGCAGCAGCTGCAGCGCAGGCTGTTCGGCTGGACCGCGAGCCGGGAGGAACTGTGACGGCACAACGGACCGCCCCCACCGCCGCGCCGGTCGTCGGCGTGCGGAACTTCCTGGGCAAGTGGGGCCTGCTGCTGGTCCTGCTGGTGCTGTGGGAGCTCGCCACCCGCGCCGCGGACAACGTGTACTTCCTGCCGCCGACCGAGATCGTGGCGCACGCCTGGCAGATCTGGCTGACCGGCCCCGCCTCCCGGCTGTGGCTCACCGACGCGGTGTTCCGCGACGTGCTGCCCAGCCTGGGCAGGCTGTTCGGCGGCTGGTTGATCTCCGGGGCGATCGGCGTCGTCCTCGGCATCGCGCTCGGCCGCTCCCGCAAGGCCGCGGAGTACGTCGGGCCGCTGCTGGACTTCTTCCGCTCGCTGCCCACCCCGGCCCTGGTGCCGCTGTTCCTGGTGCTGTTCAACCTGGGCACGCCGATGCAGCTGGCCACGATCGTCTTCGGCACGGTGTTCACCGTCGTGCTCAACACCGCCGACGGCGCGGCCTCGGTCGACTCCGTCAAGGAGCAGACCGCGCTGGCGTTCCGGATCAGCCGGTGGGACTGGTGGACCCGGATCGTGCTGCCCGCCGCCGCGCCGAAGATCTTCGCCGGGCTGCGGGTCAGCCTCTCGCAGGCGCTGATCCTGATGGTCGTCTCCGAGATGGTGGGCGCCAGCAGCGGGCTCGGCTTCCAGCTGGTCTACGCCCAGCAGCAGTTCGAGTTCCCCGACCTGTGGGCGGGGATCGTGCTGCTGGCGCTGCTGGGATACCTGCTCAACACCGGCCTGCTCGCGGTGCAGCGGCGCGCGCTGAGCTGGCAGCAACGCTCCGACCAGCCCGCCCAAGCGAAAGGATGACCCGTGAGCACGATGCTGGAAGTGACCGGGCTCGGGCACACCTACCCCGGCAAGCAGCGGCACGTCGCCATCGAGGAGCTGGGCTTCACCGTCCGCACCGGTGAGCTGGCCTGCATCGTCGGCCCGTCCGGCTGCGGCAAGTCGACGCTGCTGCGGCTGATCGGCGGGCTGCAGCGCCCCACCTCGGGGCGGGTCGAGCTGCACGGCACCGAGATCGACGGGGTCCCGGACGATCTCGCCGTGGTGTTCCAGGACTACGGCCGCTCCCTGTTCCCATGGCTGACCGTCCGGGGCAACGTGGAGTTCCCGCTGCGCACCCGGTCGGTGAACCGGCGCGAGCGGGCCGAGGAGGCGCTGGCCCAGGTCGGGCTGGCCGACGCGGCGAAGAAGTACCCGTGGCAGCTCTCCGGCGGCATGCAGCAGCGCGTCGCGATCGCCCGCGCGCTGGCCACCCGCCCCGCGCTGCTGCTGATGGACGAGCCGTTCGCCTCCGTCGACGCGCAGACCCGGTTCGAGCTGGAGGACCTGCTGCTGTCGGTGCGCGAGCAGCACGGCAGCACGATCCTGCTGGTCACGCACGACATCGACGAGAGCATCTACCTGGGCGACCGGGTGCTGGTGCTGTCCAAGTCGCCCGCGACGGTGGTGGCGGAGCTGGACGTGCCGCTGGGGTCCCGACGGGACCAGATCGGCACCCGCGCCTCGGCGGAGTTCGTGCGGCTGCGCAGCCAGGTGGCCCGGTTGCTGCACTCCCCGGGCGCCCAGGAGACCGCGGAGATCGCCGCCCACGAGGGTTGACTCCCCGCGCGCTTTCTGGTCCACACCTGATTGCGGAACGTGGTCGAACCACACTCGAACGAGGGACTTTCAGGCACCATTCCATGCCCGTTCCCGCATTGGCCGAATGCGTGGAACCAGAATTACCCAGCAGTGCCGGTCACTCTCCGAATACGGCGCCGCGAGGGGTTCGGGAAAAGTCTGGGGAAAATCCCCGACTTTCCCGTTCCGCCTCGCGCCGACCAATATCCACGGGGGTTTTCCCTCGAATCAAGCGGGAACGATCAATACAGTTTCCGCGCGCTCGCCGCGACCGGCACGTGCAGCACCGTCGGACCCGGCTCCGCCATCGCCGCGGGCAGCTCGCGCTGCAGCTCGTCGAGGTCGGCGACCCGGCGCGCCGCGCAGCCCAGGCCGCGGGCCACGGCGACGAAGTCGATGCCGCCGAGCTCCACGCCGGGCAGCTTCCCGCCGTTCTCCGTCTCGCCGAGCACCCGCACCGCCGCGTACTCCTCGTTGTCCAGCACCAGCAGCGTCAGCGAGGCGTGCTCCTTCGCCGCGGTCCACAGCGCCTGGATGCCGTACATGCTGGCGCCGTCGCCGATGAGGCCCAGCACCGGCCGGGACGGGGCGCCCAGCGCCGAGCCCACCAGCGCGGAGATCCCGTAGCCCAGCGCACCGCTGGCGCCCGCGTGGAAGTCCTGGTCCGGCGAGTCGAACGGCAGGTGCCGCTGGATCGTCTGCTTGTGCGTGGGGGCTTCCGTGACCACCACCGCGTTCTCCGGCAGCAGCTCGCGCACCAGGCTGATCACGTGGTCGGCGGCGGGCGGGGTGCTCAGCGGCGGCAGCTCCGGGCGGGACCAGCCCCGCGCGACCGGCCGGTCCGAGCGCTCCACCTCCGGCAGCAGCTGCCGCAGCGCCTGGGCCAGGCCCGCGTGCACGCCCCGCAGGTGCCGGGCGCGCGCCAGGATCTCCGGGTCGTCGCTGATCACGAAGCCGCGCGGGTGCGGGTGCTCCGGTTCGCCGCGGTAGACGTGGTAGGTGAACGCGGGCGCCCCGAACACGGTGACCAGGTCGTGGTCCCGCAGCGCCGCGGCCACCGCGGGCTCGGCGGGCTGGAGGAACCCGGCGAACTGCGGGTGGGTCTCCGGGAACGAGGAGCGGGACACCATCGGCGAGATCCACACCGCGGCCCCGGTCCGCTCGGCCAGCTCCACCAGCTCGGCGACCGCTCCCGCCTCGACCACGGCGGGACCGACGACGAAGGCGGGGCGCTCGCAGTCGCGCAGCGCGGCCGCCAGCTCGGCGATGACGGCCGGGTCTGCGGCGGGCGGGGAGATCGGCTGCGGCGCCTCCACCGGCTCGCCCGGCTCGTCCCAGTCGTCGGCGGGCACCGACAGGAACACCGGGCCGCGGGGAGCCTGCATCGCCATCTGGTACGCCCGGACCAGCGCCAACGGCACGTCAGCGGCCCGGGCCGGTTCCAGCGACCACTTCACGTACGGCTTGGGGAACTGCGCGGCGTCGGTGGCGCCGAGGAACGGGTCGTGCGGCAGCAACCTGCGGGTCTGCTGGCCGGCGAGCACGATCATCGGGGTGCGGTTGCGGTAGGCGCCGAACACCGCGCCGAGCGCGTGGCCGAGCCCGCCCGCCGAGTGCAGGTTCACCAGCACCGCGTTGCCGGTCTGCTGGGCGTAGCCGTCGGCCATCGAGGTCACGACGGACTCCTGCAGGCCCAGCACGTAGTGGAAGTCGTCCGGCCACCGGTCCAGGAACGGGACCTCGGTCGTGCCCGGGTTGCCGAACACGGTCGTCAGCCCGAGCTCGCGCATCAGGCCTCGCGTGACGTCGCGCACGGTGGGCATGTCTGCTGCCTCCATCACCATTCTCCTCAGCCGGGCCGGACATTCACGTATTTCCCTCAAATACGAGAAAAGCCGTCATCGAGCGGCACGGGACTACGCCGAGACCCGATGCAATTACGTTTGGTCACCAGGCACTAGATCACCTTGACACGCTCGGGTAAGTGCGATTCCAATCCTATTGCAGCCTGTTATGCAGGCCTGACGTGGGCTTCCGGCGCCACCCCGCTCGGCTAGCTTCGTTCACCGTTCCACATCGCTCGCCCGAGGAGGCACCCCCGCATGCCGAGCAGACCGACCGGATCCGCACCACGTGGAACCCGGCGGCGCGTCGTTCGCGCGCTGCTGTCCATCGCCACGATCGGCGTCTCGACGTTCGCCCTGAGCGGCTGCGGTCTGCTCAGCGGGTCCGACGGGGCGAGCGACGGCGGCAACGGCACCCTGGAGAAGACCACCGTCGTGGTGGGCTCGCTGCCCGCGCTGTCCCAGGCCCCCGTCGCGGTGGCGCAGGCGAAGGGCTACTTCGCCGAGGAGGGCCTGACCGTCAAGGTGCAGCCGGTGTCCGACGGCCCGGCCGCGCTGACCTCGCTGATCTCCGGGCAGAACGACGTGAGCCTCGGCAGCTACACGGCTCCGATCAAGGCCCAGGCCACCGGCGCCGCCGACCTGAAGATCATCAGCGAGATGATGATCTCGGTGCCGAACACGATGAACATCATGGTGCTGCCCGGCTCCAAGATCAAGAAGCCGGAGGACCTCGCCGGCGCCAAGATCGCCTACAGCGCGCCGGGCGCCATCACCGACATCGGCACCAAGGCCGCGCTGCAGGACCGGGGCATCAACGTCTCCGACGACCAGTTCGTGCGCTTCGGCTTCCCGGAGATGCTGCCTGCGCTGCAGAACGGCCAGATCGACGCCGCGGTGATGACCGAACCGTTCATCACCCAGGCCGCCAAGAACGCGGGCGCCGTGTCCATCATGGACGCCTTCTCGGGCGGGACCGCCGACTTCCCGGTGGCCGGTGCCATGACCACCGCGAAGTTCGCCGAGGAGAACCCGAACACGCTGCAGGCCTTCCAGCGGGCCGTGCACAAGGCGCAGGTCACCGGCCAGAACCGGGCCGAGGTCACGCCGCTGCTGCCGCAGTTCGCGAAGATCAGCCCGGAGCTCGCGCCGATCGTGGAACTCGGCAAGATCCCCACCTCGATGGACGCCGCCCGGCTGCAGCGCGTCGCGGACCTGATGCAGCGCTTCGGCCAGATCGACAAGCACATCGATGTGGCGCAGATGCTGGTCCAGCCGCCGCCGTTCGAGGACAATCCGACCGGTGGCGCGTGATCGCGCGCCGCTAGTCAGCTGAAGCCGGATCGCCGGCGGCCGGGGCGGGCCGCCGGCGAATCGCTGTCCGGCCCCGGTTCCCCCGCCCCGGCGAGGAGGCCCGGCCATGTCCGCTGCTCGACCACTCGGACGGTCGACGACCCGGCGCGGACTGCTCGCCGCCGCGGGATCGGCCGCGCTGCTCGCCACCGCCGGCTGCGGACTGCTCGGCGGCAGCCGGGTCAGCGGCGCCAACGACAAGGTCGAACAGGCCACCATCCGGGTCGGGACGCTGCCCACCACCGAGTACGCGCCGCTGGCGCTGGCCGTGCGACGCGGCTACTTCCAGCACGAGGGCCTCGACGTCCAGATCATCCCGGCCACCGACGGCAGCGCCGCGCTGAGCAGCCTCATCGGCGGCGACTACGACGTCGCGCTGAGCAGCTACGTCCCGCTGCTGGCCGCGCACGCCCGCGGCGCCGCCGACCTGCGGATCGTCGCCGACTCCGGGGCCGCCGCACCGGGCACGGCGGTCGTCGTGGTCCCGGCGGACTCCCCGGTGCGCGATCCCGCCGAACTGGCCGGGAAGGTCATCGGCGTCAGCGCCATCGGCACCGTCTCCGAACTGCTGGTGAAGGCCGGTCTGAGCACCCGCGGGGTCGCCGGTCGGGACGTGCGGCTCGTCCCGATGTCGTTCCCGAACATGCCCGCGGCGCTGGCGCAGGGCCGGTTGGACGCGGCGCTGCTCACCGAACCGTTCATCACCGTCGCCACCCGCGAGGGCAGCGCCCGCACCCTGTTCGACGCCGCGGTCGGCCCCGCCGAACGGCTGCCGCTGAGCGGGTACGGGGCGACCGCCCGGTTCGTGCGGGACAACCCGCGCACGCTCGCCGCGTTCCAGCGCGGCCTCACCCGCGCCACGCTGGAATCCCGGGACCGGCGGGTGGTGGAGCCGCTGCTGCCGGAGATCGCCCGGATCTCGCCGGAGGTCGCCGCCGAGACGAAGCTGGTCGACTTCCACACCGTGCCGGACGGGGCGCAGGTGCAGCGGGTCGCCGACCTGATGCACCGCTTCGGGTTCCTGGACCGGCCGCTGGACGCCGGGACCATGATCGCCGCGCACCCCTGACCGCCGACCGGTCCGAGGCGCCGGCGCGCCGGAAAAGGCGTGGCACCGCGCTGCGCGGAACTGGACGCGGGCCGCGCGCCGGGCCCGGCGCGCCGAAGCGATCCACAGGCAGGCGACCACACCCGATGAACACCGGCTGGACCACCACCCCGCTCACCGCCGAACTGCTGCGCGGCGCCCTCGAGCTGGAACCGACCGAGCGCGGGCTGCGGCCGCACCGGCTGCCCCGCTGGGCCCGCGAGCAGTACACCGACCCGCAGCTGTCCATGGTCGAAGCGGAGACCGCGGGCGTGCGGCTGGTCTTCCGCACCGCCGCCACCGCGATCGAGCTGGAGACCACGCCCACCAAGCGCGGCATGGCGGGCGCCCCGCCCCGCCCGGACGGCTGCTACGACCTGCTCGTCGACGGCGAACTGCTCGCCCGCACCACCGTGCCGGAGGGCGACCGGATGATCCTCGACCCGGCGACCGGCACCGCCGACGTGCAGCCCGGGCCCAGCGGCACCGCCCGCTTCACCGGGCTGCCCGCCGGGGACAAGGACGTCGAGATCTGGTTGCCGCACAACGAGATGACCGAGCTCGTCGCCCTGCGCACCGACGCCCCCGTCGCGCCCGCCGCCGACCGCGGCCGACCGGTGTGGCTGCACCACGGCAGTTCGCTGAGCCACGGGTCCAACGCCACCGAACCCACCTCGACCTGGCCGGTGCGCGCCGCGCTGCTCGGCGGCGTCGAGCTGATCAACCTGGGGTTCGGCGGCAGCGCGCTGCTCGACCCGTTCACCGCGCGCACCATGCGCGACACCCCGGCGGACCTGCTCAGCGTGAAGTTCGGCATCAACCTGGTGGGCGGGGACCTGATGCGGCTGCGCGCGTTCACCCCCGCGGTGCACGGGTTCCTCGACACGATCCGGGAGGGGCACCCGGACGCGCCGCTGCTGGTGATCTCGCCGCTGCACTGCCCCATCCACGAGGACACGCCGGGGCCGGGCGCGGTGGATCTCAGCACCGGGGTGCTGAGGTTCCGGGCCACCGGGGATCCGGCGGAGCGGGCGCAGGGGAAGCTGACGCTGCGGGTGGTGCGGGACGAGCTGGCGCGGATCGTGCGGCAGCGCTCGGCATCGGACCCGAACCTGCGGTACCTCGACGGGGAGGAGCTCTACGGTCCCGCGGACTACGCGGAGCTGCCGCTGCCGGACGAGCTGCACCCGGACACCGCCGCGCACCTGCGCATCGGGGACCGCTTCGCGCAGCGGGCCGCGGCTCCCGGCGGCTTCTTCACCGCTCGCGCCGCGGGCTGACCACCCCGGCGGCCCGGCCGACGACCTCAGTAGAGGTGGCGCTGCTCGGCGGCCACGTGGACGTGGAGCAGGCGCGGGCCGTCCTCGGTGCGGGCCAGCGCCGCGTCCAGCTCCTGCGGGGTGCGGATGGTCTCGGCCGGGCAGCCGAGGCTGCGGGCCAGCGCCGCGAAGTCGGTGCCGCCCAGCTCCACCCCGGGCAGCTTGCGCCCGCCACCGGCCGCGCCGAGCACGGCGACCGCCGCGTAGCGGGCGTTGTCCAGGACCACGAAGGTGACCGGCGCCTGCTCTCGCACCGCCGACCACACCGCCTGGATGCCGTACATGCTGGACCCGTCACCGAGCAGCGCCAGCACGGGCCGGGACGGGTCGGCGATCGCGGCCCCCACCGCGGCGCCGATCGCGTAGCCCAGCGAACCGGAGGCGCAGGCGAAGAAGCCGCCGTCGCGGGAGGTGATCGGGAAGTGCTCGTGCAGGTCGTTGCGGTGGCTCGGCGCCTCCTCCACCACCACCGCGTCCGCCGGCCAGGCGGCGCGCAGCCGGGACAGCACGTACGCCGGGGGCAGCGGGGTCGCGGGCTCCGGCCGCGCGGGCCGGGCGCACGGCTCCGGTTCGGGCCGCCACTGCCCGGCCCCGGCGAGTTCGGCGACGCGGCGCACCGCGTGCGCGACGGAACCCAGCACTCCCCGGCCGCGGCGGGCGCGGGCGAGCACGTCGGGGTCGTCGTGCACCAGGAACATCTCGGGCAGCTCGTCGACGGCCTCGCCCCGGTACACGTGGTAGGTGAACGCGGGAGCGCCCCACACCACCACCAGGTCGTGGGCGGCGAGCTCGGCGGCCAGCAGCCGTCGTTCCGGTTGCAGGAAACCGGCGAACCGCGGGTGGTCCTCCGGGAACGAGCAGCGCGCCGACAGCGCGGGCGCCACCATCCCGACCGGCATCGACACCAAGGTGCCGTGCGGCAGCCCGGCCGCCGACGTCCA